>DBGCIZ010000242.1:0-8723 GCA_048355355.1 Christensenellaceae bacterium
CATCTCCATGTTGGCAGGGCTGCTGGTTTATGCTATACTGCTGTTATTGACAGGCGCCATCGACGACCGCGACCTTGCGATTCTGCCGAGAGGCGAACGGCTGTCTCTCATCTTAAGCAAAATGCGCATCGGAGGACGAAAGCATGATTATCGGCATAGGCACAGGTGAATGGGGCGATATTACCGCTGCCGCACTTCAGGCAATCCAGCAGGGCAGGCGCGTCATCCTGCAAACAAACCAGGTTCCTTTGGCTGGCGAGCTCCAGAGCAAAGGCATCGCCTTTTCCTCCCTGGATTCCCTCTATGAGGCCGCTGAGGATTTCGACCAGCTGGCCCAAATGGCTGCCGAGGCCGTGGGCGAAGAGGATGTCTTTTGCGTTCTGGGGAGCGTTTGGCAAAACCGCCTGGCCCAGGCCGTGCTAAACCGCTGCCAGAGCCACGCTATCATCCCCGGCATCTCCCTGGCGGACAAGGCCCTCGCCGCAGCAGGGCTCTTCCCCTCGTCGCCTCTCATCTGCTCGGCTGACGAATTTCGGGATTATCGCGGGGAGCGCACCGCCGTCATTACCGAGGTAGATTCCCAGCTGAAGGCGTCAGATATCGCCTTGCAGCTGATGCGCTTTTTCGGCAGCGAGGCCATGGTCTGGCTGGTTCGCCAAGGGCAGGCCCATCAGCTCACGCTCTACCAGCTCCAGCGGGAAACGGCTTTCGACTATTCCTGCGCCATCATTGCCGAGCCCGTTCCTCTGGTGCAGAAGGAAGGCTATTCCTTCTACGACCTCTGCCAAATTCTTTCCATACTCCGTGATGAGAACGGCTGCCCCTGGGACAGGGAGCAGACCCATCAAAGCCTGCGCCCCTATTTGCTGGAGGAATCCTATGAGGTCATGGACGCCATAGACCAGGAGGATGCTTTCATGTTGTCGGACGAGCTGGGGGACGTCCTGATGCAGGTCGTCTTTCACGCCCAAATCGGCGCGGAGTTTTCCGAATTTGACATTGACGATGTGACGACCAACATCTGCCAGAAAATGATTCACCGCCACACGCATATTTTCGGGCAGGACAAGCTGGACACTGCGGAGGCGGTGTCCGGCAACTGGGAGGCCATTAAGCGGAAGGAAAAGGGGCTTTCGTCCTATACGGACGCCCTGCGCGATGTGCCCAAGGGCATGAGCACGCTGATTCGCAGCGGCAAAATACAAAAAAAGGCCGGCTTGGCCGGCTTTGATTGGGACGACTGGCGCGGCCCCTTTGAGAAGGTGCTGGAGGAGGCGGAGGAGCTCCGCCGGGACGCAGAGGCCGGCGCTGACCCAGAGGGGGAAGCAGGGGACCTGCTGTTCGCCGTGGTAAACCTGCTGCGCTTTTTAAAGGTCAGCCCAGACGCTGCGCTCAACCAAACCTGCGAAAAATTCATCCGCCGCTTTGCCTTTATGGAGGCTGCCGCCCAGCAGCAGGGAAAGGATTTGGCCTCCCTTCCCCTGGAAGAGCAAGACGCCCTCTGGCAGCAGGCCAAGCAGTCGGAGTAATGCAAAAGCGCCTCAGCCAATGAGCAGAGGCGCTGTTTTTTTGCACATTTATACGATTTTCAGGCCCACATCGACGCTGCGGGCAACGGCTGAAAAGGCTGCAATATCCTCCAAGGCCTTGCCGGCCGCCTTTGCCCTTCTCCGCTTGGAAAACAGCCCTACTACCGAGCTGCCGCTACCCGTCATAAAGCAGGCCTCTGCTAAGGGACGGAGCCGGTCTAAAATCTCCCCAATCTCCGGGCATAGCTTTTTGGCAGCATCCTCCAGAGAATTGGCCGTATACTTGGAAAACTGCTCCAGATTACCTGTCCGCATAGCCCAGAGGCATTTTTCAATGTCCGTCTCCCGCCGGGCCGCCTCCTTATCAAAGAGCTTAAAGGCCTCTTTCGTAGAGACGCCGCCTCGTGGCTTCACAATCAAGTAAAAGCAGTCCAGATTATTTTCCTCCTGCTGCAAATTCTCCCCAATGCCAGAGGCCCTTTTGCACCCGCCAGAGAGGGAGAAGGGCACATCCGCCCCAATCATCTTGCCAATAGCGGAAAGCTCCAGCGGGCTTACGGCGTTGGGATAAAGCTTAGTCAACGCCAGCAGCGTGGCCGCCGCGTCTGCGCTGCCGCCGCCCAGCCCTGCCATAAGGGGGATGTGCTTATTGATTTTGATGTCAATGCCGCCCTTCAGGCCCGTATAGTCAAAAAACGCCGCAGCCGCCCGGTAGGCCGTGTTCTTCTGCTCATTGGCCAGCCGCTTGTCGTCGCACCGCACCCGGATATGCTCCGCCCTTTTAAAGGAAAGCAAATCGCTTAAATCAACCGACTGCATAATCATGTTCATATCGTGGTAGCCGTCCTGCCGCTGGCCCAGCACCTTTAAATACATATTAATCTTTGCGTATGCTTTTATTTTTAACATCCCCGATGCTCCCTTCCCATTCCGCGCCGCAGCTCCATAATAAAAGACATTTTTGTTATTATATCATACTCTTAAACACTTTATCTCGTTTTTATGTTAATATATAAAAAACAGACAAAAAATATGAGGTGTTTCATGTTCTTAGCCAATCAACTGAAGGACTACACTATTTTAGATACGGGGGACGGAATGAAGCTGGAGCGCTGGGGGGACGTAGTTCTCTCCCGGCCAGATCCACAGGTCATCTGGCCCCGCGAGAGGCCGGCCCTGTGGGATAAGGCCGACGCTGTTTACCAGCGGAGCAGCACTGGCGGCGGTCATTGGCAGTTCCGCAGGAAGCTGCCGGAGCGGTGGCAAATCCGCTTTGGCTCCCTTTGCTTTTACGTCCGCCCCACCGGGTTTAAGCATACGGGCCTGTTTCCGGAGCAGTCCGCCAATTGGGAGTTCATGGCTGAGCAAATCCGCAAGGCTGGCGGTAAGGCCAATGTGCTGAACCTGTTTGCCTATACGGGTGGGGCCACCCTGGCCTGCGCCGCAGCGGGCGCCGCCGTCACCCATGTGGATGCGGCCAAATCCATGGTTCAATGGGCCAGGGAAAACGCTGCCGCCTCCGGGCTTCAGGAGGCGCCTATCCGCTATATTGTGGACGACTGCCTCAAATTCGTCCTGCGGGAGCAGCGCCGGGGCCGCCAGTACGACGGCATCGTCATGGACCCGCCCAGCTACGGCCGCGGCGCAGGCGGCCAGATATGGAAGGTGGAAAACGACCTTTACGAGCTGGTAACAGAGGCGGCTAAGCTTCTCTCTCCCTCGCCCCTGTTCTTTCTCATCAGCTCCTATACCACCGGCCTTTCCTCTGTGGTCACAGCCAATCTGCTGGAGCGGATCGTCCGCCCCCGGTTTGGCGGAGCCATTGCAGCAGATAACCTGTGCCTGCCCGTAGAGGGCAGCAGGCTGGTTCTCCCCTGCGGAACAACCGCCCGCTGGAGCAAATAGCATGGATATTTTATACGAGGATAACCATATTATCGTGGCCGTCAAGCCCCATATGATGCCCACCCAGGCAGATAGCTCCGGCCATTTGGATATGCTCACCGCCCTAAAGCAGTATATCAAGGAAAAATACCAGAAGCCGGGCAATGTCTACCTGGGCCTGGTTCACCGGCTGGACAGGCCGGCCGGTGGCGTCATGGTCTTCGCCAGGACATCCAAGGCAGCGTCTCGCCTATCCCAGCAGGTGCGCCAGGGGCAGCTGGGAAAGTTTTACTATGCCGCCGTAACCGGCTCCCCGCCTGCCTCCGGCTGCCTGGAGGACTATCTGGCGAAGGACAGCTCCTCTAATACCGTTCGTGTGACGGACGCCTCCCACGGCAAATATGCCAAGCTGTACTATAAAATCGTAGCGCAGCAGGGCGGGCTTTCCCTGGCAGATATCCAGCTTTGCACGGGCCGCCCCCATCAAATTCGGGTGCAGTTTGCCTCGCGAGGCTGCCCGCTCTATGGAGATGCCCGCTACGGCCAGGGCAAGGGGGACCATCTGGCCCTCTTCGCCTACCGGTTGACGTTCTGTCACCCTACCTTGCGGCAGGAGATGACCTTCACCGCAGCGCCCAAGGATGCGCCCCTTTGCAAACTTTTATCAATAAAAAGGTGAATATGTCTTTTCCTCTGGCGTTTTATTTGGTATAATGTTTTTTATCATCAAAAGAAACTAGGTGGTTCCGCAACGCGGAACGTTACTCTGACAATTTGACACGGGGGTATCACATGGAGCTTCTGAAACAGCGTATCCTTCAAGACGGCAACGTCAAGCCGGGCAATATTCTCAAGGTGGACAGCTTTTTGAACCACCAGATGGATATCGGCCTCTTTAACGAAATGGGCAAGGAGTTTAAGCAGCGCTTTGCCAACGAAAACATCACCAAAATCCTCACCATCGAGGCTTCCGGCATCGGCATTGCCGCAATCACGGCCCAGCATTTTGGCAACGTTCCCGTGATTTTCGCCAAAAAAAGCAAGTCTGCCAATTTAGATGGCGAGCTTTATACGACTCAGGTTCCCTCCTTCACCAGGGGCATTATCTTCACCATTCAGGTAGAGAAAAAATTCCTCTCTCCAGAGGATCACGTTCTCATTATCGACGACTTTCTGGCAAAGGGCAAGGCCCTCCACGGCTTAATCGACATTGTCAACCAGTCCGGCGCCTCCATTGCGGGCTGTGGCATTGCCATTGAAAAGGGCTTTCAAGAGGGCGGCAAGCTCATCCGCGATATGGGCATCCGGGTGGAATCCCTGGCCGTCGTCGATCGCTTCGATGGGGACAAGGTCATTCTCCGCTAAAAAAACACGGTGCACCTTGCGCCGCTTTGCATGGTAAGACCGAGGAGCCGTCTGGTGGGCGGCTCCTTTCTTATTCCCTTTTTTAGGCTGCCCTTCCTCTATGTCTATGTCTGCGAAATGCGGCGAACCTGCCGTGCCGCCAGACCGCCCAGGCTGACCCTGTAAATCTCCCGGTATTCCTCAAAGGGAATCCCTGTATCGCAGTTCCAGCAGAGGAGCTCCAGCCTGTTTCCGAACACGGAGCATACCAGCCCCGTTTCCTCCATGCCGTTTTTCAGATAAAACCGCTTCCTGCGGACGCGCTGGTCATAGTTTTGTGCCCCCGTCTCCAGCGCTTCTATCTCCAGCAGAAGCGTTCTCCCCTGGCAAAAGCCCTGCAGCTCTGCCAAGGCCCGGCTGCCCAGACCCTGGCCCCGGCGCCTGGCATCTATGGCAAAATAGTCCAGCAGCACCCTCTCTCCGGCAAAAATCGCCGAAGCCATGCCCGCCGGGCCATCCTCCTCCAGGAGCCAAAGGCCCATGACCCCTTGGCGGACTTTTCGGCGAATGAGCCAAAAGGGTTTCCTCTCCTCTCTGGGGAACGCCTCCCGGTATAGCCCTTTCAGATAGCCCAGATGCTCTTTTTCTGCTTTTATCAGCCGCATTGCCCTGCCTCCTCCATAACCTGCCGAATGATGCCCAGCCCCTGGGCGATTTCCTCCTCCTCCAAAGCGCCAAAGCCAAGGAGGATATACTCCCTAAACTGCTCTGGAATCGGTCCAATAAAGTAGGGCTGGATGGAATAAACCCCTACGTCCCGCTCCCGGAGCCGCTGGATGATTGTTTCGCTGTCCCCTCCCGCCTTCAGCAGAATGTGATGGCCGGCTGGCGCCCCTTCCACCACCAGCCCCAGCGCCTTGGCCCGGGCCAGCAGCGCATCCCTCTTTTTTCCATACACCTTGCGCATCCTGTTCAAGTGCCGCTCATAGTGCCCCTGCCGGATAAATCTATCCAGCGCGGCCTGCTCTAAAGTGGAAACCGTGGAGCCAAACACGCTGTATACTGCGTCAAACCGGGCTGCCAGCTCCCGCGGCAAAACCATGTAGCTTATGCGGATAGAGGGCGCCATCGTCTTGGAAAACGTGCCCAGATAGATCACCCTAGCCCCACCGTCCAGGGTGTAAATCGGGGGGATGGGCCTTGTGCGGTAGCGAAATTCGCTGTCGTAGTCGTCCTCTATAATATAGCGCCCGCTGCCCTGCTTTGCCCAGTTCAGCAGCTGAATCCGCCGGTTGATGGGGACGGTCATGCCAAGGGGAAACTGGTGAGACGGCGTGGCGTAAACCACAGCCCGGTCCTGATTGGGAAGGAGGGCTGGCCGAATCCCCTCCCCGTCCACCTCTATGGGCACTACCTTATGCCCCATTCTGGCGAAAATCTGATACGCCTTGTTATACACAGGATTTTCCATTGCAAAGATAAACGCACTGTCGAAAATATAGCTCAGCATATGAATCAGGTTGTCCGTTCCTGCGCCGATAACGATGCACGCCGGGTCGCACTGGATGCCTCTAACCCCGTAAAGATACTGCGCAATGCTGCTGCGCAGAGAGGCATCACCCTGGGGTGGAGACCGCCGCAACACCGACGGAGACTCCAGGGCGCTGCGCAATAGCTTCCTCCATACGCTGGTAGGGAACCGGCTCGTATCTACCCGGGAGGCTGAAAAGTCCAGACGGCACTGTCGAACCTCCCGGCGAGACAATTCCGGCGGTTTCTCTTGCCTTTCCTGTAGTTTTTCCACCTGACAGGCATAGTAGCCCTGCTTTGGCCGAGACTCGATAAAGCCCTCGCTGAGCAGCTGCGCATAGGCTGCATCTACGGTGCTGACGCTGACGCCCAGATGGGCCGCCAGCTTTCTGCGGGAGGGAAGCTGCTGGCGGGGGGCAATTTCCCCCTGCCGAACGGCCTCCTTTAGCCTGCGGTAAAGCTGCATATAGAGGGGCTGCCCGCCCTTTTGAAACGTCAATGTAATCATACGCGCCTCTATCTGGTATCTATAAAAAAATCTAAACTGTCTATTTTAATCATATCAGTTTATGTGTATCATAGCATCAATACGAAAATTGGTCAACAAGGAGTGATTGACATGGAAAGACAACAACGCGCCCTGGCAATACACGATATTTCCTGCGTGGGTAGATGCAGCCTGACGGTAGCCCTGCCCATTGTTTCCGCAGCGGGCATCGACACCTCTGTCCTGCCTACAGCCGTCCTCTCCACCCATACGGGCGGCTTTACTGGCTTTACCTTCCGGGATTTGACGGCAGATATCGCCCCTATTACATCCCATTGGGAGAGCCTTGGCCTGCATTTTGACAGCATTTATACCGGTTATCTGGGCAGCCTGGAGCAGATTCAGCTGGTGCTGGATATTTTCGAGCGCTTTGGCCAGGCGCCTACTTTGAAGATGGTGGACCCGGTCATGGCAGACAACGGCGAGCTATATGCCATCTTTCCCCAGACCTTCCCCTTGGAGATGAAGCGGCTTTGCGCCAAGGCCGACCTCATCCTCCCCAATATTACGGAGGCCTGCCTCATGCTGGAGCGGGATTACAACCCCGGCCCCTATACAAAGGATTATATCGAGGGTCTGCTGCAAGAGCTGGCTGCCCTGGGGCCCAGGCAGGTCGTGCTGACTGGCGTATATTTTGGCGCAGACGACCTTGGCGCCGCCTCCTACGATGCGGCCACCGGCCAAATCTGCTATGCCACCAACGCCAGAATTGAGGGCTATTTTCACGGCACGGGCGACGTGTTTGGCAGCGCCCTTTTGGGTGGCTTGATGAATGGTTTTACTCTGGCGGACGCCGTTCAGCTGGCGGTAGACTATACCCAGCGTTCTATCGACCTGACTGCCCAGCTGGGCCAGGAGCCCAGATACGGCGTATGCTTTGAAAGAGCCCTGCCCTTTTATCTGGAGCGTCTTGCACGCTGACGCCCACCTCGCCGTCAGCGCATTCACCTGCGCAAAAAACCGGGGGCCATGTTCCCCCGGTTTTTTCTTTGCCCGGCCAGCCCATCATAGCAGCATTGCCCCTGTCCCTGCCAGGATGAGCAGCAGACCCACCAGCGCCCTGCGATCCAGCTTCTCCTTGAGCACCAGGCTGGAAAACAAAACCGTCACCAAAATGCTCAGCTTGTCTACGGGCACTACCACGCTGGCAGGGCCGTCCTGCAACGCCCTATAGTAGCACAGCCAGGACATGCCGGTCGTCACTCCCGATAGCAGCAAAAAACCCTAGCCCTTCCGTTGGATTTTTTTCATCCCCCTCTGCGCCCCGGTCATCCATACCATCAGCCAGGCAAACACTAGAACTACAACGGTCCGGATGGCGGTCCCCAGGTTAGATTCTACATGCTCTACTCCTATCTTCCCGAAGATGGCCGTCAGGCTGGCGAACACTGCCGAAAGGCAGGCATAAAGCAGCCATCGCCTGCTCTGTGGTTTGATGGTCTCCTCGTCTCTTTTGGCAATCATCAGCAGCGTTCCGGCGCCAATGCCCAATATTCCCAGCCCCTGCGCTATGGAAACCGGCTCCCCCAGAAGAACGTATGCCAGCAGTATGGTCAAAACCGTGCTAGATTTGTCTACAGGCGCCACCTTGTTGACGTCTCCCAGCTGCAATGCCCGAAAGTAGCAGAGCCAGGAGGCCCCCGTGGAGAGGCCGGAGAGGATTAAAAACAGCAGGGTCTGGCCTGAAATGCGTCCAATTTCCTCCTGAGAGCCTACGATAAAGACCATCAGCCAGGCAAACACTAAGACTACCACCGTCCGAACGGCAGTGGCCAAAGTGGAGTCCACCTCGCGAAGACCGATTTTCGCCAGCACCGCCGTAATCCCCGCAAAAAAGGCGGAGCCCAAAGCGCAGCATAATCATAGCATTGCTTTCTTCCCTCGACTTA
>DBGCIZ010000243.1:0-2211 GCA_048355355.1 Christensenellaceae bacterium
GTTCCTCCTCTGCGAGTCGGACCAGGCCGGCCCTTACATCATCTCTGCCAAGCATGGCCGCCAGATTTTCGTCACCGGCCATTCGGAATACGACCCTCTGACCCTGCATACGGAGTATATGCGGGATCTGAACAAGGGGCTAAAAATCAAAATGCCCGTCAACTACTATCCTGACGACGATCCCTCCAAGGAGCCTCTCGTCACCTGGCGGGGCCACTCCAACCTGCTTTTCCTCAACTGGCTGAACTATTATGTCTATCAGGAGACGCCTTACGACATTGGCGAAATCCGCGAGACATTGGATAGCCAGGATAAGCATCTCTAAAAGCTATTGCAGGCGGTGCCATGGCCCCGCCTTTTTTTGCAATTCTCGCCGCTTTTTTTGACCTTTTTCGCCAAAAAGGTCTTTTCTGTTTCGCCATTTTCAATTATAATGCATAAAGATACCTTTCCAGGATGGTAAACGATGAAATCCATTGAGCAAGACAGGCTGGAATGCCTGCAATTAGAATTGCAAACAACCAGAGAGCTGCTTCTCTTTGAGCAAAAGCGGCTTAACGACCTGGCTACCGCCGCCCTGGCGCAAGGCGCTCCCCTTTCTGCCGATTCCGGCGTGCTGCTGCAAAACCAACAGGTTCACCAGCTCATCGTCAAAATCATGCAACTGAAGGAGGAAATTGCCGCCATGCCCCAATAGTCAACTTTTTCCGCTAAACGCAAAGCCCCGCCGCTCTTCGCAGCAGGGCCTTTTTTCTATACGCCCAGGAAATTACTTCAGCACAGACGTATCCAGCTTGTCGAAGGGCTTCAACAGCTGAATGAGCATCTCCTTCAGCTCCTCTGCCTCCTCTGCCGTCTCTCCCTCGATGTTGAGCGGCATAATCGGGTCGTGGAGCGACATCCTCAGCAAAAACCAGCTCGCCTTGTTTTTGCCATAGGCCGCCCGGATGCCCTCGTAATTATCCGGCGCCAACTCCAGCTTGTCGCTGGCCTCCACAAAGGCCTGCACCTTGGCAATCACGTCCTCTGCATAGGGCTTGCAGTCCTCCAGCAGAATCTTGATGCGGTATTCCAGCGACTCCGCCGGCTCCTCCAAATCTGCAATGACGTCAAATAGGGTTTTCCCCTCCTTTTTCAGCTGGGCCATCTTAATGAGGATTTTCACCATCAGATAGGCGCCGTCGTCTAAGAAGTAGTTCTCCTTCAGGGCGCCATGGCCAGATGTCTCCATGGCCAGCTGGGAATCCACCCCGCTTGCGTTGAGCCGCTTGGACTCGTTAATGACGTTTTTATAGCCCCGTTTAAACCGATGGTGAACGCCGCCCTTGGCTGCGATAAACTTGGCCAGCCCTACCGACGTGACAGAGTCGGTGACGATGGTGGTCCCCGGCGTCTCCTCCAGCAAAATGGCGGAAATCAGGGCGATAAGCCTGTTTTTGTTGATGGCCCGGCCGTTGCCGTCTACCGCGCCCGCCCGGTCTACGTCTGTGTCAAACACGATGCCCAGCTCCGCATGGTTCTCCTTCACCGCCTTGACCACAGAGGCGATGGCGTCCTTATCCTCCGGGTTGGGGATATGGTTGGGGAAGCTGCCGTCCGGCTCTAAAAACTGGCTGCCCGTGGTGTCTGCGCCCAGGGGCTTCAGCACCTTTTCCACAAAAAAGCCGCCCACGCCATTGCCTGCATCCACCAAAATCCGACTGCCCTCCAGAGGGCGCTGCTCCCCAGCAGCCTTGCGGATTTTGCCCAGCAGAATGCCGGCGTAGGTATCCATAAAGTCCACCTGCCTTACAAGGCCCTTCTCCTCGTGAGGGAAATCTCCCCGCTCTGCGCAGGCCAGAATCTCCCCAATGTCCTTCTTCTCAAGGCCTCCCTCGCTGGTGAAAAACTTCATTCCGTTTCTGTTAAAGGGCAGATGGCTGGCCGTTATCATCACGGCGCCATCGTAGCAAAAACCGTCTGCAACCGTACTCATAAACATGGCCGGCGTAGAAGCATAGCCCGCGTCGTTGACCGTGGCGCCCTGGTCCGTCATTCCCTCTATCAGCTTAGCCAGCAGCCTTGGGCCCGAGAGCCTGGAGTCTCTGCCGATGCCGACCCGCAGCAGGCCCTTTTCCTTTCCCTTTTTATTGGAAAGCCAAATGATGAAGGATGCGCCAATCCGGTATGCCACCTCGTCTGTCAGGTTGACCGGCTGGCCCTCTATCCCTT
>DBGCIZ010000244.1:0-2444 GCA_048355355.1 Christensenellaceae bacterium
TCCGGCAAAATCGACTACGCTTCCCTGATTACCCACCGGCTGCCCCTGACCGTAGAGGCGGCGGAGGACATCTTCAAAAAAATTGAAAAGGGCGACGAGGTAATCAAGGCCATTTTCAAGCCGTAAGCAACCGGCAATTTCTTTCCCCTCTGGCTCCCCGGGACGCACCGGGGGGCTTTTCTATCCCTCCTCCAGAGAGGTCTCATGCCCCAGGCCAAGGGGCTCCAGGGGGGCCCGCTCCATCTTGCGCCGGGCAAGGCGCAGCAGGTTGTTGGCGCCATATTGCTGCTGGGCCAGGAGGAAGCTTTCCTGATCTAGCACCTCGCCCAGGGGGAGATAGTAGATAATTTTTTGCAGGACGGCTTCCGGCGGCGTGCGAAAGCCGCCAAGGGCCCAGGCGGACAGAGCGTGATACCAGGCGGAGGCCAGAATGGCGTCCGCAGGGCTCTGGGTAAATTCACAATGGTGGCGCTGGAAGGCGGCCTCAAAGATGGACTGGCCCTCCCGGTCGGCAAAGAGGCGGCGGTAAAACACGCCACGCTGCTCCACACAGGCAATCAGGTGGGAGGCGGCGGCAAGCCAGGGAGAAGCAGTCTGGCTGGCGGCCCGCAAATCCTCCAGACAGATGGCCTCGGCAAGGGCGTATTTGTCCTGAAAATTCCGGTAAAAGGTAGGACGGGCCACGTCGGCGCGGGCGATGATATCGCTGACGGAGACGGCATGGAAGGAGCGATGCTCCAAAAGAGACTGAAACCCTGCAATGATTTTACCCCTGGCGGAGCCCTTCTTAGACTTTGACATCAAAAACAACACCTTTCGACGTATAAATTAGCAAGAAAAATATGTGTTTAGAGATGGATTGTTTCCATTATAGCATAGGGCAAGCAGCGTAGCAACCGAACCTGCGGACGGGCAACGCGGCTCTTTTCCGGGCAGGAAAAATGAAAAAAGCCAGGCGCGAAGGGGAGCCTGGATGTGGAGAGAAGAAAGGATTGGAGAGGAAGCGAAAATTCGGGCTGCGGCCCTGAAAGGGGCACGCAGCCCGAGGAGGAGCCGAGGGCTCAGGCGCCTTTGCGGGCGACCACGTCCTCCAGCGTATAGTGAGACATGATATCCTGAAGCTGCTCCAGAGAGAAATCAGGGTTATAGACCTTGGCCATGCTGCGGATATCCTCGGCAGAGTAGACCCAGTTATCGGGATTATCGATATACTGTTCATAGCTTTCGCAATCCTCGGCGCTGGTAACGAAAATGTAGTTATTATAGAGCTGCTGAGGCTCCTCGGCCAGAGGGGTGCCGGTGACGGCGTTGTACACCATCATGAAGGTAAAGAGGGCGTCTGGCGAGTGGCCGCCGGTCACTACGGCCAGATGGCCGGCCTCAAAGGCTTCCTTCATGCCTTCGAAGGTATCGAAGGTGGCCATGGGGATGGTGGCATCCGGGTCGAGGGATTTCAGGGTGTTGATAATGGTTTCGCCCTGGCCCAAGGAGGAGCCAATCCAGACGATGCCGTTCATATCCGGATAGGAGGAGACGAAATTTTGAATGGTGGCAGCCACGGCATTCAAATCCGGCGTGTCGCCAATGGTGTATTCCGCCAGCTTGGTGGCGCCGGTGGAGGCGATGCCCTCGTCAAAGCCGGCGTTTCTGGTGGCCAGGCTGTTGCCCGGACTGATATAGCCCACGCCTAAATGGTCGTGGCCCATCTCTGCCATGAGTTCAACCATTTGGGCGGCGGAGCCGGTCTCGTCCTCAATGCAGCTGGAGACGAAATACTCGTTGGCCCAGACCTCGTCGCGAATTTCCTGGGAATCGGTCACAGTGCGGAAGCAGATGCCGAAGTAGACCTGATTTTCCTGACATAAAGCGGACACCTTCTGGGTGACGGTTTCGCTGACGGGCAGCAGCACAAGGCCATCTACGCCGGAGGCAATCATATTTTCCGCGGCGGTGATTTGTGCGGTGGGGTCCGTATCGCCAATTTTCCAGACAATCTCCACGCCGAGGGCCTCGGCGGCGTGGTTCAGCATACCGTAGACGGCGGAGCCGAGAGCGTCGTCCCGACTGTAGAACAGGACGCCGATTTTCTTACCCTGAGCAGCTTCGGGAACCGCCGGCGCAGCGCCGCTGGACGCGGAAGCGTCGGCAGAGGACGCGGCAGAGCTGGCCTGGCTTTCCGTCGCCTCCTGGGTTGCGGGGGCGCCGCAGCCCGTCAGCAGAGCGACAAAAAGAAACAATGCGAACAAAAATGATGCGAATTTTCTCATAAATTTTCCTCCTTGGATTGTGAGCGAAGGGACTTGTTTTCCTCTGGATGAATTCATGGTAGCATAGGGGAAAATGAAGTACAAGTATCAAACAGGGGCGGTTTGTTTCATGAGGAGATAAAATCCCGATTCCAGGTTGAGAGGCAGGGAGAGTGCGGGCTGGGTTTCTGCGGGGCA
>DBGCIZ010000245.1:0-3170 GCA_048355355.1 Christensenellaceae bacterium
GAAGCGTCAAGTCAAAACGGCTTGGCGCTTTTTCTATGCCCATTTCCATCGTACCCCACAAGCACCAAACCACCATCCTGCGGCGCGCCACAGGCGGAAACCACGCCCGTACCCAATCGCAGCGCCGGCTCACAAGCCATGTGCCAGACGACCGCATCACATATACGGATGCCGCAGCGGACGATGGATGCAAGGACAGGATGGAAATTGAAAAGAAACAGCCTGAAACGGGCGCAGGAACAGCAGATTCGCGGTTGAATGCGCGCCGGACAGGGGAGGTTATGCAGACCGTCGGGTCTGAAAGACGGACAAGAAAAAGGCAACACGGTTCTTTTGCGCCGGACGAACGGGACGGCCAGAGGAGACGGGCGCCGGGACATTGACAGATGAAAAGAAGCAGGGCGGTGTTCTCAAGCAGGATGTGCGGGAAGAATGGTTGGCGAAATTGGGTGGATGAAGTGGGGAGAGTGGGTCAATCATGATCCATAATAAGATTGTACAAGCACATTATATGGTGCAGAACCTAAAAACGGCACGCTCTGCAACCAAAAATAACGTCAACAAATGCTAAAACAAAAGAGCGTCGAGCGCTTCAAGCGCCGGCGCTTTTTTCTATGCAAAAAGGCAGAAAACAAGCAGGAAAAGCAATCCGGGAAAAGTTGCCCCGTGTTCAGCCGGGACGCAGGTGCCGAAAAAGCGCTTGGGCGCGCCTTGCCCGGTATCGGTGGGAAAAGCAAGGGCATCGTAGGCAACGCCGCCAACATTCTCGGCCTCGGTACGCTGATCAGGCGCGGGTTTCATCATATTTCTGCAAAAACAGCGTATGATGAATTGATAGGCGTGGAGGGGCGGGCGCAGAATGGAAAGGAGCGTTGCCATGAGAAGGAAGGTCTTTATTTTTTTGCTGGCTTTGGCGATTGGAGGGACGGCGCTCCTGGGGATGGCGACTTGCAGCGCGGATAGAAGCGCTGCCACGGCTGCGGCGGGCAGACAGAGCGTAGAGCTGCCGATTGTCATGTATCACAGCGTGATTAACGACCCGAACCGGGCGGGGAAGTACATTGTGACGCCCGCCCAGCTGGAGCAGGATTTGCGCTATCTAAAAGAGCGGGGCTACACCACCGTGACCGTTTCGGAGGTGATTGCCTTTGTCAACGGAACGGGAGCTCTGCCGGAAAAGCCCGTGATGATAACCTTTGACGACGGGAATTATAACAACTATGTCTACCTGTATCCTCTGCTGGAAAAATACGATATGAAGGCGGTGATTTCCGTCATCGGCCTGTATTCGGACCTGTATAGCCAGTCTGAGGAGGCGCCAAACGCCAATTATTCCAACCTGACCTGGGAGCAGATGCGGGAGATGGAGGCATCAGGCCGGGTGGAGATTCAAAACCACTCCTATAATATGCACGGCAACGCCGGAAGGCAGGGCGTGCGGCAGGAGGCGGGGGAGAGCAGCGCCCACTATCTGACAGCCATTCGGGAGGATTTAGAGAAAATGCAGCAGCGCATGGAGGAGGAACTGGGACATCGGGCCAGCGCCTTTGCCTATCCCTTTGGCGCAGTGACGGAGGAGGCAAAGCAGGTGGTCCGCGAGGAAGGGATTCAGGCCACCCTCTCCAGCTATGAGCATGTCAGCACAGTGACGCAGGGGGACAAAGAATCGCTGTTTGACCTGGGGCGATATAACCGCGCCGCGGGAAAGAGCGCAGCGGAGTTTTTTGCCACCATGAAAATTTTGTAACAAAAAACGGCGCAGCTAATATCATAGTAGAGACGGCAAACCAGCCGGAAAAGCGCCCGAAGCGCATGCGAGGGCGCCACCGAGCCATAGGAGGCAGAGGAAGGTGAAGCGATGGCACTCAGCGACAGAGAACTATTTGCACGGCTGATTATGTGCGAGGCAGGCGGCGAAGGCTATGACGGCATGGCTGCAGTGGCTGTGGTGGTGATGAACCGGGTGAACATCCAGTACGGAGAATTTGCCAGAGTGAGCCAGGGAGGGAGCCTCAGGAACATCCTGACCCAGCCGGGGCAGTTTACCTGCATGATGGAGACGGTGAACGGAGAGTATAATCCCCAAAATGTCTACAACATGAACCCAAGCCAGATTCACTACGACATTGCAGACTGGGCTATGGCAGGGGGAGGAATGCAGGGCGTGGATAACAGCCTGTTTTTCTACAATCCCTATTCGCCGGAATGCAGAACATATTTTCCGCCAGGGGGCTCAGGCGTGTTTCACAACAGAATCGGCGCGCATTGCTTTTATGTACCGACGCCGGCGTATGCAGACACTTGATTGTAGGAAGGGAGTAATATTTTATGGCGACATCATATCCAAACGCATGGAATAACGGGATGAACAATTCTGCAATGACCAATGCTGCGATCAGCAACGGGACAAACGCCGGATATAACGTCCCGCGGCAGATGCAGCAGATGAATTGCCCGGGAGGGGTATGCAACAATGGCGCAAACGGTATGACGGCGGCGCAGCAGAGGGCCAGCGTAGATCAAAGGGTGGATGCAGCGGCAAGCAATATGCCGGCCATGGACCAAAACGCCACCAACGCGACCCGCAACATGGCCCAGACCATGCCGAATCAGTCGGGCAGTCTGCCGGGGTTGGACTACATTGGCGACCCAAACGTACCACTATACCAGGCGGTTCCGGTGACGGCGGAGCAGATTCAATATCTCAACGGCTTTATGCGCTCCCAGATTGGCAAGCGGGTCTCCATTGAATTTCTGATTGGCTCGGACCAGACAGACATCCGGGAGGGGGTTTTGCTGGCCGTAGGGTATAACTACATCATCTTAAGCCAGGACGGCGTAGACGCCTATTTGGCCTGCGATTTTTATAACATCAAATTCGTCAAGGTATTCTATTAATCCCCTGGAAGGAAAAGAGGTTGGAGGCAGCTGATGCGTCCGGCCTCTTTTTTGTGCAGGGGAAGTGCTGACGCGGAGGGAGGGGACATGGGCAGATTCGGGGCATAATAGGGGGCGCCTCCTCGTATGAATAGATAGATTAAATTAATGGAAAGGAAAATCCCAATGAGAGTCCTGATATTAAAGAAAATGACCATTATAAAGTGCGCTGTCTGCCTGCTGCTCATCATCATCGGCGTCGTTGCGGCAAAGCTGATGTTTGACGACACGGA
>DBGCIZ010000246.1:0-19645 GCA_048355355.1 Christensenellaceae bacterium
CAATATAATACTTCCCATTTTCTTCATATCGCTTCGTTTCCTTTCCTATGGTCTGAAGGTAAAGCGTCCGTTTGCAAGCCGCCTCAAATTCGGTATTTTTACATAGTCAAACCGCTCAAGAAACGCCGCGTGATAGAGCCGGCGCAGCTCCTCCAGACCAAACTCCCCTCTCCAAATATTATATGCAAGCTCCGTGTGCAGCAGCCTGTCCTGCAGGGCTAAAATGCTCCTGACCAGCGCCTCTCCATGGTCAAAGGCCAGGCTCCCCTGCTCCTCGCAGCAAAATTCCCGCTGAAGGTACTGCCCATAGCACACACGCTCCCGGCAGACCACGTCAATGGCCTCCGGCCCTCTCAGGCTCGCCCGGTACACCGTCTCTCTCAAGCCATCCGCCTCTGTCCGCTCTGCCGAAAATCCCTCCAGCGCAAACCACTCTGCCCGGGCGGCGTCATCCCCAGCCTGGGCACGCAGCTCCTCCCGCCGGGCCAGAGCCAGATATTCCGCTGTCAAAACCCTGTCTCGTGGGTCCCGGTGGACGTCCGCCATGAGCCTATGCTCCTCTAGGGAGAGGCCCGTCAGCCCCGTCTCCTCCTCCAGCTCTCTGGCAGCTGCCTGCTCTGCCGTCTCGTCCATATCCATAAAGCCGCCGGGAAAGGCGTAGCACCCCTTATAGGGGTAGCCGCCCCGCTCTATCAGCAGGACCCACAGCTTGCCCGCCTCCTCGTCGTAGGCAAACAGGTTCACATCCACCGCGAACCCCGCCTTGGGATACTTAGACGGATTGTATTCCCTTAAAAACCGCTCTTCCTCCGCGCTGCTTGGCGCATATTGTTGCTGTTTCATTAAAATATCACCTGATTAATTACGCCGCCACCCAGGCATTCCTCGCCATGGTATAGCACGGCGAATTGCCCCGGCGTCACTGCCCGCTGCCGCTCTTGGAACTCTATCCGCAGGCAGCCCCCCTTCATCCGCTTCACCAGAACGTCCTGGTCTGCCTGGCGGTAGCGGAATTTTGCCTTGCAGGCAAAGGTCTCCTCCCCGGCAAAGGGGTCGTTGATAAAGTGAAAGGCCTCCGTCTCCAGCGCCGCGGACCAGAGCGCTGGGCTGTCGTCTCCCTGGGCCACATAGAGAATGTTATGCTCCAAATCCTTGGATACCACAAACCATCTGTCCCCATTGCCGCGCCCGCCGATATCCAGCCCCCGGCGCTGGCCCAGCGTGTAGTACATCAGGCCCTCATGGTCCTTAATATACTCCCCCTCCAGCGTACGGATTTCCCCCGGCTGGGCAGGCAGGTACTTTTTCAAAAACTCCCGAAACTTTCGCTCTCCAATGAAGCAAATTCCCGTGGAATCCTTTTTTTTCGCTACGGAGAGGCCTGCCTCCTCTGCAATGCGGCGCACCTGCGCCTTTTCCAGATGGCCAATGGGGAACTCTGCCTGGGCCAGCCGCTGCCGGTCCAGCATACAGAGGAAGTAGGACTGGTCTTTCCCCCTATCTATCCCCTTCAGCAGATGGGCCCCGTCCGCCCGGCGGTCAATGCGGCAATAGTGGCCCGTGGCCATGCGCTCCGCCCCGGTCTGCAAGGCCATATCCAAAAAGGAGGCAAATTTAATCTCCCGGTTGCAGAGCACGTCCGGGTTGGGCGTCCTGCCCCGCTGATATTCCCGCAGGAAGTAAGAAAAGACCCTCTCCCAGTATTCCTCCTCAAAATTCACCGTATAATAAGGGATGCCGATGGCGTTGCAAACGTCGCGGACATCGTCAAAATCCTCCGCCGCAGAGCATTCGCCGTCGGCAGTGTCGTCCCAGTTTTTCATAAAAATGCCGATGACATCATGGCCCTGCTCCTTGAGAAGATAGGCCGCCACAGCGGAGTCCACCCCGCCAGACATGCCGACCGCAATTTTCAAACCTGCTCACCTCTTCCACACTTTAACTATAGATTATACGACCCGGCCCCCCTTGTCAAATCCTTTTGCGTGCCCGGCCGTTCAAAAAAGAAATAGCAATCCCTCCGGCTTCGGTGTATAATAAAAATAGGGGTATGTCCCCGGAAAGGAAGCAACGAAATGGAGAATCTCAGCAGCTTTTGCACCTGCGAACGCACAGCTTGCCCGCTGCACTCTGCCAATCACAACCAGGGCTGCGCGCCATGCATCCGCAAAAACTTACGGGCTAGGGAAATCCCCAGCTGTTTTTTTCACTTAATAGAGGGCTCTAGCAGCCGCTCCGGCGATAAGTTCGAGGATTTTGCCCAGCTGGTTTTGCAGCCGTCCTCTGCTGACGCGCCTCGCGAGGGCTAGAAAGGAGGCTTTATGGCAAGGAAGTGTTTTTCCAGGCTGGCGGCAGTTGTGGCGCTGGTTTTGTGTTGCTCTGCCTGCGCCGCTCCCGCGGAGCCAGGCTCCTATATGACCATTAAGGTAATGGACGTGGGCGATGCAGACGCTATTTTGGTTCTAGGCAACGATGGCTCCTCCCTGCTCATCGATACCGGTCTGGAGGATACCTATGGCACGGTCCGCCGCTGTCTGGAGGACAACGGCGTAGAGCAGCTGGATATGCTCATCATCACCCATCCTCATAAGGACCATATCGGCGGCGCCATGGAGGTCATTCGGGATTTCTCCCCCAAGGCCATGTATACCACGCAGACGCCTCACGATTCCGACGAGCTGGAGGAGCTTCTCTCCGCCTATGGGGACGACTTTACCTACATTCAGAATGGCGATAGCCTGACTCTGGACGATATTGCCATTCACGTCATCTCCCCCTCTGGCGGCTCCTACGAGGAAATCAACGACTATAGCGCCGTTCTCATGATGGAATATGGCGCTAAGCGCTTCCTCATGATGGGGGACGCGGAGAAGGAGGCGGAGCGGCAGCTGATTGACACCTATGGGGACGACCTGAAGGCCGACTTTTTAAAGGCCGGACATCATGGGGACAATGACGCCACCTCCAAAAAATTCCTCGCCCGTGTCATGCCGGACTGTGCCGCCATCTCCGGCGACCATAGTCAGGACCCGGACCACGTCACCGATAAGGTCTTAGACAAGCTTGCCGACGTAGGCTGCCAGATTTACCGCACGGATGAGGATGGCACCATCACCGTCACCAGCGACGGCCAGACTATCTGGGTCAGCACGGAGTTTTAGCCTGTTTTCCTGCCGCATCAGTCCTTGGGGCTGCTGCGGCTTTTCTTTGCCTCGGTTAGAGAAAAGCTCATATCCAGCAGGGCGAAAATCTCCCCTTCCCGGGCCGGCCCATCCAGCAAGATGGAGAGCCAGTGCTCCCGATTCATATGGTAGGCAGGGAAAAAGCTCTCCCCGTCAATGAAGGCGCTGATCAGATTGGGGTCTGCTTTTACGTTCAAAACCTGGACAATGCCGCTATCTTTTAAGCCCAGCCGCTTGCCCGGTATAGACATCAACAGCCCAAACCACTTTTTATTATCTCCATGCCGCAGCACCAGGCTCTCTGGGTCATCCAGCCATGGCGCATCCGGCGTTACGCCATACCGCTCCCTTGCATAGGTCAGCACTGCCTTTCGTTTCGCCCTTCCCAGAGTCTCTCCCGCTCCGTCCATTTCCATGCCTCCTCTGATACATTTTCTAGACAGCTAAAATAAATTTTATAGAAATATTTGAATATCACAATGTTTAAATATACTTGGTGTATAACAGCGGGCAGCTTACGCCTGCCCGCTGTCGCTCCCTAAGGCAAATTTATAGCTTCAAATCTGCCAGCCGCTCGATAGCCCTTCTGGTATTCTCCTCCGTGTTAAACGCCGTCAGGCGGAAATACCCCTCTCCTGCCACGCCGAAGCCTGCTCCCGGCGTGCCGACTACATTAGATTCCCGCAGCAGCTTGTCAAAGAAGGTCCAGGAGTCCATACCCTTGGGCGTTTTCAGCCATACGTAGGGGGAATCCACGCCGCCATATGCCTTAATGCCTATCTTCTCCAGTCCGCTGCGGATGATGGCGGCATTGTTCAGATAAAACTGAATGGTTTCGTCCACCTGGGCTTTGCCCTCCGGCGAGTAAACCGCCTCCGCCCCTCTTTGAACCATATAGGACACGCCGTTAAACTTGGTCGTATGCCGCCGGTTCCAAAGGGCGTTCAGGCTATATGCAGCCCCATCGCTGCCATAGCCCTTCAGGGCCTTAGGCACCACCGTATAGGCGCATCTCGTTCCCGTAAAGCCCGCAGTCTTAGAAAACGAGCGGAATTCAATGGCGCACTCCTTGGCTCCCTCGATTTCATAAATGCTATGGGGCACATCCTCGCTGGTGATAAACCGCTCATATGCGCCGTCAAACAAAATCAGCACCTGCTTGTCCAAAGCCCAGTCCACCCAGACCTTCAGCTGCTCTTTGGTCAACGTCATGCCCGTCGGATTATTGGGATAGCAGAGGTATACCACATCCACATCCTCCTTGGGCAGCTCTGGAACAAAGCCGTTGCTCTCATCCGTCACAATATAGACAATCCTGTCAAAACGGCCCGTCTCTTCCTGAAAGCGACCCGCTCTCCCCGCCATTACGTTGGTATCCACATAGACGGGATACACCGGGTCTGTCACTGCGACGCGGCAATCCAGGCTCAGAATATCGCCAATGTTGCCCGTATCGCATTTTGAGCCATCGCTGACAAACACCTCGTCTGCGCTGATATCTATGCCGCGGGCGCGGTAGTCATTTGCCACAATGGCCTCCCGCAGAAACTCATAGCCCTGCTCCGGACCATAGCCGTGAAAGCCTGCCGCTGCGCTCATCTCCTCCGTGGCCTTTTGCATCGCCGCCACTACCGCCGGGCATAGCGGCCTGGTTACGTCCCCAATGCCAAGACGGATAATATCCGCCGACGGGTTCTCCTGCTTAAATTGGTCGACCCGTCTTGCAATCTCAGAGAACAGATAGCTTCCCTGGAGCAAACCGTAATTATCGTTAATCTTTATCATTGGTAAGCCTCCCCTAGCGTTTCTTCTATTTTATTTTACATGGTTCTCCCCCTGGATTCAATAAAAATCGGCAGAAAATGCCGGTTTCGTCATGCGCCCTCTCTTCGGATGGGCAGAATAATCACCTGACCTGGGACAATGCGGCGCGGCTCCACATAGGGATTTGCCAGCAGCAGGTCTCCTAAGCTGATTTGATGCTTTGCCGCAACTGCGCAAAGCGTCTCCCCCGGCCGGATTTTGTAAAATACTCCGTGGACGCAGCCACTATGTTGTTCTCTCCGTTCCATCTGCTTTCTCTCCCGCCTTTCCCTCTTATTTTATTCCCTCCACCGCCTTTTTATTTTACTTTTTCCTTGACCATTCTGTCCCGGAATGATAAAATAATATGCGACTCCCGAGGGGCATTTTTGTTGATCGGGCGTCACCATTTTCAGATGCGCCTATAGCGCAGCAGGATAGAGCGGCCGTCTCCTACGCGGTAGGTACCTATCACCAAACAGGGAGGCGAGAACCGAGAAATTGCATATCTGTCTCCGTAGCTCAGCAGGATAGAGCGTTCGCCTCCTAAGCGGAAGGTGACCTATCACCAAACAGGGGGCAAAAACCGAAAAATTGAATACCTGTCTCCGTAGCTCAGTGGATAGAGCACTCGCCTCCTAAGCGAGGGGCCGCGCGTTCAAATCGCGCCGGGGACGCCAAAAAGCCCGTAAAACAGCCGTTTTCGGGCTTTTGCTTTTGCCCGTCGTTCCTGTTACATCTTCCGATTACGTTCATGCTTTCCTCCTTGTGTCCAACAATTTTCTTTGTTTTTTGCTAATTGGCGTTAGGTCGATTTTTGTGGCTTGGCACCAAAAAACACCTCGTTTGCTAATTTGAGATTAGCAGGCATTTCCTGCAATCAAGTCCGCAAGAGTTTGCGCCAGTTCTGGTGAATTCTTGAGTTGTTCAATGAGATCGTTCAAATTGATAGTTGCTGATTGCTCTTTGGGCGGTTTGACATCTCTTAGGTCGGGGTTCGCATAAAATGCCGACTCAAATTTCTGTGCATTGATTTTCCGATCTTCATCAAGTATATGCGCATACACCCTCGTGATCATATCAGCCTGGGAATGTCCCGTATCACCCTGCGTCGCTTTGATATCTCCATGGTTGAGCTTCAGCTTGTAAGTAGTGCTGGAATGACGAAGGGAATGGAAGACTACATTTGGCAGTCCGGCATCTTCTTTCAAATGATTAAAGCCTTTTTCAATCAGCTTAATGTCACAAGGCCGTCCATTACCCTGCGCTACTACAAGATTATAGTCCAAATACTCGTCTCCGAGAAACTCTTTTTGTTTTTCCTGTGTATCACGCCATTCTCGAAGAATATAAGCAAGTGTCTTTGGGAGCCATACTCGTCTGACGCTTGTCGCTGTCTTTGGAGTTTTCAAAACCAGCCTTGTTTTGGGGCAGCTCATTACCGGCGGGAACACAAACAAGATATCTCTGTTTCCGAGAGTGTCCATGACATCTTTAGAAGCTCTGAAAAGCTCCTTTTCCACATAAATGGACGCATTGTCCTGTGCAATGTCCGCCTCCTCAATATGCACATTATCCCAAGTAAGCCCAAGTATTTCGCCTACGCGCAGAGAACAGGCAAACGCTAAATTCATAGCAAGATACAGCTTTGCGTCTTTACAGCTATTCAGTGCCTTTCGTATCGTTTCCGCCGTCCATATATCCCTTGGTTTACTCTCGACTTTGGGAAGTGTTACGAAATCAAAGGGATTACGGGCAATCACTTCCCATCGAACTGCCTGTTTGAACGCACAACGCAATAATTTTATGATCTTTTCAATGTTCGCCGGAGTTAAATACTCCGTCTTCCTTCGGCGTCCACCTACCTCAACAGGCTGCGTATTTTGCAGTGCTTTGATAAATTTATCAGCTTCTCTTGGATTGATTTCCTTCATTTCCTTTTGTCCGATGAGCGGCAAAATATAATTGGAAATCAACGCACAGTTTGAGTTGTAGGTAGAATATGACCACGTTTTTTCACCATAAAGCAGTATGTAGTCTTCCAAAACATCTTTTACAGTCTGCTTGTTTGGGGGAAGAAATGTTCCTTCATTCTTTTTGTATTCAATTTCCGCCCTCCGTTTATGCGCTTCTGCATAAGTCTTAAATGTTTCCCAACGCTGCTTTTTTTCTCCCTTTTCATTTTCATAACTATAGACAACAGAGTAAGTTCCTCTTCTTTTTTTAATAGACGCCATTGTTTTTCTCCTTTGATATGATTAAATTTCCTGTTTGTCCAACCATTCATCAAAGGACTTTTTAGATATTCGTATTGAAGCCCCTATACGAACGGATTTCACCTCACCTTTCTTAACAAATTCATAGGCTGCGGTGCGGCTGATTCCAAGTAAGGTAGAAATTTCTTCTACTGTATAGGTGCGTTTTTCGCAGATGTGCTTTGGCATTTGTTCCATTTGCCTATCCTCCTTTCATGCTAATTTGCTGCTGCAATTCATCTGCTGCATTTAGCATACAGATAAATTGGTTAGGGCGCAAATGTATCAAGTCGAATCATCTGTTTTTTAGTTGGTTCCATGCAAGATAAAGCGGCGGTCAAAATTGACTCTGCACGAAGGCAGAACAAGACCGCCGCTTCCTCTATTTTTCTTGTCTATACACGCACACCTATTCGACACTACTCCCCGATGTGCAGGGCGACAGCACAAACCGACCTTTCGGTCTGCATAGGATTTTCACCTCTCCCGGGTTCTCCGCGAGCTGCTCCCATTGCCTGCGACGCCATATACTTTTTTCAGTATGTACGCACGGACTGTGGCTGAACAGAAGTATCATTATGGGCAGGGCAGGTCATGGCGCGCTGTGCGGAGCGCTCACTGCACTGCAAATGTATCTATGCTGTCGGATATGCGTTTGTCAAGGTACAAGAGGTGATATACCCCTTCATAAGCCACCAGAAAAAAATAGGGAATGGGGGTATCCTTCAGACAAAATTATTTATTTTTTTCTTTAGTCGGCTTAATGCACTTTTGACAGATTGCCTAACCGTGCTTCTGTCCACTCCTTGCATATGGGCGATTTTTGCATAACTCATGCCAAGAAAAAAGTGGGCATATAGCCTTTCTAATTGTTTATCCGTAAGCTCACTCATGGCAGAATAAAGAAGCTCTTGTACAATCTTAAATACATACAATTCTTCGGGAGATTGTACAAATGACAAAGCAGCGTTTTCTATTCCTTGGTTGCGGTCAAGAGAGTAGTAAGCCTTATGGTATCGAATATATTCGCGTTGCGCCTTTTCTTTTTTCTGGTATAGAATCAGCAGTTCTGCTACTTCGTCCGGTACGTCATAAAATGAGTCTTGGTTATATAAAGTAGAATAAAAGTCTCTGAGATTGATTGTTTTCATTTGAAACCTCCATTTTCTTGAATTCTTTGGTGAGAACAGCAAGAAAAATAGAGGTGGTGATCGGCATTGAAAGGTTGAATGGAAAAATAAAACGCAAATAAAAACACATTTCCACAAAGCTAATGTTTTGAGAAATGCGTATTTGTTCGTGTTTTGGTATTCTGTTAGTTCGCGTCTGTGGCTATAAAATCCCCAGTGCCGGATTGCGCTTTTTTTAGCCGTATACTACAGCTTATAATACGCAATGCAGCATTCAGGGTTTTCTTCACAAACTGCCGTCGCAAAGCGGTGGCATCACGATTTTACTTTTAGCGTAATACATAAATTCCCCAACAGTTACCGACTTTGTTGAGGAACGCATGAGAAAATGCCCACCAAACAAAGTCTTTTTTTTGTTTGGTGAGTAATATTTATATCTAATTGCTATACGATAGTGCTCCATTTGTGCATATTTTCCAGAACCAATGTATCGTGTTGCACTAATTCTGGGAACTATATGATGTATGTGGAGGTGAACAATTAGTGAGTTCCGAAAAGCATCATTTTGGGCATATTATCAAACAAGCCCGTAAAAATCACAATCTTACGCAAGAGCAATTGGCTGAAAAATTAGATATCAGCACACGTTATATGATGTCGGTTGAATGCGACAGCCGGACGCCGAGTTTATCTTTATTCTTCAAAATTATCCGTACTCTTGAAATTGATGCAAATCAAATTATATATCATAAACAAGATATATCGGATACCGAACAGGCAAGAACAACCCTCCTTAATTTAGCTTCTTCTTGCAATACGCACGAGTTAACTGTTTTGATTGCAACAGCAAGGGCACTGCTGAAAAAAATTATTGGGCGAATCCAATAAAACGGATATATCCCATATGCTTTTATGACCCTTTATATAAGACGATGTTTTCCCATTGCCTAATCTTATGTACCTTGTCTGTACACTTCATTGTTGTAAGTAAAAGTAGCTGTCATCTCATATTACTTCAGCGCCTCTACCGTGATATATCCCCTGTGTATGTGTCAGTATCCGTTTTAAAATTGTACTCGCAGAAGCTGCCGATTCATTTCCAAGCTGGGAGCTTTTATATTGATAATTTTCAAAATCAATATAAATAAGGAAGACGTTTGCGACCGTAAAACTCTCGGCGTATACGATCCTGTATTCTACAGAACATCTGTCTGGTCATTTCAGAGCACGAAGCGCTTACTTTGGAGTTTTCATTTCTTTTTCCCCCAAAAGTGCAATACCTTGTCTGCGCTTTGGTGTTTGTCGTAAAACCGTGGTATAACACACATGTAACCTTTTTTATCCATTATCTATCCGCATAACTGGACAGATATTCCCGTTCTATCTGCTTTATTTTCTCCCTTGCGCCGCCGTGGCGGGTAATGTATGTAACGTCACCCGTCGCCAGATAAGCGTGGATTTGCGCCTTTGGATCATAGCCCCTCTCCTCAAGAAGGGCAATAATCTCTTTCAATCTTGGTTTTAACTCTTTTTCTATCATGTTCATTTCATTTTTGAATTGCGAAGCACTTTTGCGACGACTACTACAGCGACAATCACAGCAATAATGGCAAAGCCTACAAGTATGGTCACCCACCACTGAAAAGCAGGTTCTTCCGTTTCGTCCGTTGGTTCCCCGTCTGTTTCAAGCACCATTTCCTTAATCTCAATGGAAAACTCAATTTCCTGTTTTTGTTCTTCTCCAGCCTCATTGGTATAAGTAATCGTGTAAAGCCCGTTTGTTTGTCCATATCCGCCGTTTACCTGGCCGGCAAACACGGAGATTTCACCGTTTCCCGCTGCCCCGGAGGCGATGTCCCCTAAGAACGCAGCAGATTTTGGAAAAAGTCCCTCTCCCGTGACTTCAATCATCACATTTTTCAGCGTACTTTTACCCGTATTATAGACGTTTGCGGGGAGCACAAAGGATTCTCCTGCGGTAACACTCTCCGGTATAACAGCGACGATATCGTCATAGGTAAAATCAGCCGGCTGGGTGACGGCAATGAGAAATGTCCTCGAAGAGGTATACACGCCGCCGTATGCGTCCGTATAGTCAAGGGTTACGCTGAAGGGCTGGTTGCCCGATATGACGTCCGCCGTTGTTTTCAGCTTAAAGGAAGCCGTCTCACTTTTTCCGTCTGCAATATTCTCAAGATGAATGGCGTTATTGGTTGCTACGGGAACGATGCTGCTTGCTACGGCCGCACCATCACCGCCGGAAGATGTGCTTCCATAGGTCAGCCGCACGCTTCTTGCCCGAAGCGTCCCGATGTTTTCTACCGTGAGCGTTACCTCAAACTCCTCATTGCCACCGACGCTCCCGGGATTGATTTCGCAAGAGCTGATAAAGAGTTCCGGTTTATCTACGGTTTCCTTTGTGGACACAGCGTCCTCTATGGCATTGGGATCGATGGGCTCGCTGCCGTCTGTAATGGTGACGTATATGATAAAGGTTTGTGTCATGAGAGAACCGCTTGTGTCCAGATAAGAGGCGCTTAGCGTAACAGGGTAAACGCCGTTGATCCTCCCACTTGCAAGCGGAATGGAAATCGTAAACACATACGGCTCTCCGCTCTCCCGCGTCTGGGCGTAATTCCCAAATACAAACGGACTGTCCGTCGTTTGACCGAGGTCGGCGCTGAGCGTTACTTTCCCGTCCTGCGTTTTGCCAATCAGTGGTAATACGATAGACACGTTTCCGTCCTTTACGATAGGGATATAGCCGTTTTCATACGTTTTATTCATGCCGGGATACAGGTTTTTACTGTCAATCGTAAGCTGGCCGGCAGAGATGACCGGTTCCGGCGTATCCATGTCCGGCGTGTCGGTCGGCGACGTGGTAGGAGACGTCGTATCGGGCGTTGTTGCAGCGGTCAGTTTCGGAGTTTGAGAAGGCACAGGTGACTGGTCAGGCGTTTCCACGGCAAAGACCGTCAGCGGTATGATAAGAGTAAGCAATATCGTAAACAATAATATGAAGCATTTTCTTTTCATGGTTTATTCCTCCCGTATCATGGTCATATTGCCTGCGTCCATTTCACAGACGGTATCGCACAGCTCGTCTATGTCGCCCTGGTTATGGCTGGCAAGCAATATGGTTTTTCCATCCTCCTTTAAGCTCTTAATCAGATCGCGCATTTCGCGGACGCCGTGTTTGTCAAGACCATTTAACGGCTCGTCTAAAATGAGCAAAGACGGATCTTCCATAATCGCCTGCGCGATGCCGAGACGCTGACGCATACCAAGCGAATATTTACCGACGGGCTTTTTCATCATCGGGTCAAGCCCGACGCGGCGTATGGCGTCAGCTATTTCCGAAAGCCCTATTTTTTTGTTGAGGGACGCCAGTATTTCAAGGTTTTTCACGCCTGTGAGATTCGGCAGAAACCCCGGCGTTTCGATGATGATACCGAGGTCTTTTGGGAAATCCACATCCTTGCCGACCTGCTGGCCGTCCACGATGACTTTTCCCTCCGTGGGCAATAAAAAGCCGCAAATGCACTTCATAAGCACGGTTTTGCCGCTTCCATTGTTGCCGACAATGCCGTGTATCCTGCCTGTTTCGAAATCCCGGCTCACACTTTTGAGTACTCGTTCCTGTCCAAAATCCTTTGATATGTTCCTAACGCTGATGGCTATCTCCATATATCAGCCCTCCGTTCCGGTAAAGTTAAAATTATAAGTTCGTATCGCCCGAAGCGACAAAACAAACAGTAAGACGATCAGCGCACCGAAAATTGCATAGGTCTGCCAGAGCCTGGGCAACAGGTCATAGCCAAAGTTGTGCATATGATAAGTCGCGTGGTTCAAGGGCGAAAGCCAGCCCACCGCCACATTTGCCTTGTACATCAGTTCGTCCGGGAACTGAAAGATTGCCTTAATCGTTTCGGGGTTTAACAAAAATCCATAGAGACTGAAGGTGAATACGCCGATTACGCCGCCAAGCTGCCCTTTTTTAAGATTAAACAGCAGCATGATAAACGCCATGACCAGCGTATAGAGAAGCATAAGCAGGAAGATCGTCCCCATGCAGGCATAAGGCGTGCTCATCTCAAGCGTTTTTACAAGAGCGGGCAGCGCCACCGCCTGCCCCGCCCCGGAGTAGCCGAGGATTGCCGCCGTTTCGCTCCACATATCTCCCACAAAGCTCTGCGTCATGCAGACAAGCGAAGTCGATACCAGGATAAACACGAGGTAGATGGTTGTCGCCGCAATCATATACGCCGCCTGTCCGGCAATCCAGGTTTTGCGGTCGATTCGCATGAGATAGAACGGCGTCCCCGAACTGATAAAGGGCATATCCGCAAAAAGCAGCAATAGCAAGAGCGAGGACAAAAGAATGGAGTTTGCATCCCCGAACGTCCATACAAAGGCTTCCACAATCTGCATCGTCGTTTCATACTCCCGTGCGAACTGCACCGCCTTGTCGGACAGCAAAAAGCACAGAATAAAGGCGAGGCAAAAGGTGATAATGATGCGGGGGTTTTTATGCCACCCGCGAAAGTTATATAACATAACAGATAGTACCTGTTTTGTCTTCATATCTGTTCAAGCCTCCTTTTGGCTGCGTGAGAGAATAGCAGGCTAAATATAATGATTAGCTCCAAAAGCAGTAGCACCACGCCCGTGTTTCCCCACATCCAAAACTCCGAGGGACTCGTCCACTCTTTTGGGTAGAGGACATAAAGCGTGTCAAAATACCGCTCATAGAGAATGACTAGCACATAGTAAAGGATAAACGGCGAAGCATACGCCATATACTTGCTGTTCGTGAGCGTGGCAAAGGTAAGCCCCACAAGCGACCAGAACGCGCCGGAACAGAAGAACAAAAGGACTTTGCCCATCAGCTCTTCAAAATAGGGCTGAGAAGCTGCGCCGGGTTCTATTGCCGCTTCCATGGGGGAGAAAACAAGCGCGGCAACTACATACCCCAGCAGCACGCCGAGAGCAACCGCAAGTCCCCCCGAAACAAGACTGCCGAGGATTTTCCCTAAAAGATAGCCGCTTTTTGTCGTACGGGGCAGGTATTCTTTTACAAAACCGCTTTTTATATCATCAATAAACGAGGAGGTAAAAGGCAGCGCCGCAAGGATGGGAAGCGCCAGCGTCATGGCGTCGGAAGCAAGAGCGTTCATGAGAAAGGTATGATGAAAACCATTTTGGAGTAGCTCCTCTGAGCGGAATGCCAAAAGCACATCCTGCACCGAGGAAAGGAGAAGGATGACCGCTGCCGCCAGTATTCCGATATACATAGCCTTGCCGGATACCGCCTGCTTGATCGCTCCCGTAATTGCTTTTTTCATGACCTCCTCCTTTCCTTTACAAAATCATTTTTTTCTATTCTAAAGATTTTCTTTTCAAAAGTCGTTTTCAAAGTATTATCGTTTTGTTATCGCAAAAGAATTTCAGAAAAACCCGCTGCTTTACGCTTATGATACCTGCCCAATTGGCATCAAGTATTCATCAGATTGTAAGCAAATCGTAATTTAAGCGATTTTTGAGCAAAATTGAAGCAGGCACGGGCATTGTTGTGCGTTCATGCCTGCTTTTTGAGCTACGGAGAGGTTGAATATCAATACCCGCTCATCGGGTCGATGATGCTGCCGTCTACGGCGTTAATAATGAGATCGGGAATATCCATCGTCCCCCGGTAGCTTTTTTGTTCTTCGCCCGTTTCCTCATTGGTCGTTTCATCGTAAATACTCACATAAAAGCACCAGGCAGGGACGAGAATCCCCTCGGTAAAGGAATTTTTGTCGATGATGCGCCACAGGCAGAGCTTTGCCTCCCGGACATCGTATTTTAGAGCGTTCATCCACTCCGTTTTGGCAAGCGGTTCATTTTGGATTGTCATCATTCTTGTAAAGATCTCGCCAATTTCGCTGAAGGGCATGAGGTTAGCGTTTTCCGTTTCGATTTTTTCAACGTTCAGCGGGCCGACCCATTCAATGGACAAAATTCCCTCATCATCTACCAGGATTTCAAAAAACTCGTAGGCCCATTGCCGTCCAAAGCTCTCGCCGCCCGTGGCGGAGGCAGACCGGCCGTAATAGGTTTCCGTCGTCACGTCGCCCAGCTTTCTAAGTAGGCGGAAGGAATAGTATTCGTCCGCCGCTTCAAGTTCCTGCGCCATACTATTTTTGAACTGCTCCTGCTCTTCGGGTAGAGTATTGTTAATAAAGCCATAATTTTGCGCCGTCGTCATGAGCGAGACGGTGTCGATGGCCATATCATCGATGCTGAGCGCTTTAAGGAAGTCTTCGACCGCGGCGCGGGCTTCGGCCGGCGTGATCGTCAGCTTGGAATCGACCGCTTCTCCGTTTAGGGACTGCTCCGTCACGTCCTGCAACTGCGCGTCATTGGCGTTACTTTCCACCTTTTCCGTTTCACGGCTGTAGAGGAAGGTCGACCCGCTCGACGGCAATTCCACCTGGGTATTTCCATATTCATCGGTGTAAGACTCTACATCGGTATTCTCGTAATCTGCGTCGTTCATGACGAAGAACATCTTGGCGTCCGCATCGAAACTGCTGATGAGATGAAGCCGCAGGCAAGTGCCGCTGGACGCGCCCGTCTGGCTGTTAAGCTCAAACGGCTGCAGCGTGCCGTCCGACGGAACCAGCTCAACGTCCTCGGGTGCGCTTTCGTATTCTTCATAAAGATATTTCAAATAATTTTCCGATGCTCCTGCAATTTCGGAATTGCTTTCCTTTGCCAGCTCCTCCTGCACCCTGGTAATGTCGGCCTGTACCTGCGCCTTTGTCCGCACCTCCGGGTCGATATACATCGGCGTATCGCCGCAGAGATAGGAGAAAAGCGCATACACGAATTCCTGGCTGAACCGCCCGGCGGTTACCCGCGCAAGAGGGACGTTTGTGGTATCGGGAAACGAGAGAGCGACGTCCGCTGAAATTTCCATTTTACCGTCTGCTTCGGTTACGGTCGTCTGCCACCGCTCCGGCGCGCCATACCGCTCGCAGAGCGCGGCATAGCTTAGCTCCCCGTCCAGTGTTGTTCCCGTATCGTCACCGGAAGAAGAAACAGCCTGTTCAATCATTTTATCGTTATCTTTTCCCACGACAACGGCGCTGTCTGGTGACGCCTGGCAGCCAAACAAAGAAATGGTAAGTAGGGCTGCTATTGGAATGGCAAATATTTTTTTCATTTCTTTAAAACCTCATTTCGTTTGGATAGCTCCATCATACAAAAATGAAAGGCGAAAAATCCGCACCAAACTGTAATAAAACTGTAATTATGAAAAATCCAAAGACACCTGCGTGCCGCGGCCTATGTCGCTTTTGATGTGGATCTGTGCGTCATGGGCATCGGCAATGGCTTTTACAATTGCAAGGCCAAGCCCGCTTCCGCCGTTCCTTTTGGAGCGGGAAGGGTCTACCATATAAAACGGCTCAAAAAGATGGGACAGGGCTTCCTTGGGAATGCCCCTTCCGCGATCTTCCACACAAATGGTCTTTTGAGTATAGGACAGGATGACTACCCGCACTCCCGCACTTTCGTCGTATGCCTTTGCCGCGTTATCCACAAGATTGACAAGCAGATCCTGCATGAGTTCGGCATTACATAGGAGCGTTTCGCCGTTGTGACAAACTACCAGCTTTACATTTCTTTGAGAAAGTAAAGCAGCCGTGGTCTCCCGTACCCGCTCAAACAATGTACTGATAGCTATCTCTTCTTTTTGAATCTCCTGCTTTTTTACAAAGAGCTTCAAAAGAGTTTGTACCAGCCGTTCCAGCCAGGCGCATTGATTTTCAATGTGTTCAAGGGATTTGTCTTTCTGCTGCTCCGAAAGATTTGCACGACGCAACATACGGGAATGGAGCAGCAGCGCGGTAAGGGGAGTCTTAAATTCGTGCGTAACGCCGCTGATAAAAAACCGCTGCCGCTCGTTGGTTTCGGTGAGTTCCGTGATTTGCTTTTCTACCGCCTCTGCCATCCGGTTAAAATCCCCCGCCAATGCTCCCACTTCGTCTTTTGTTAAGACGTTTGCCCGCATCTGGTAGCCGCCGTCTGCAATTTGCTTGGCAGCGCCGGCAAGAACCGAAAGCGGCCGTGTGCTGTGACGCACGGATAGGGCGATCAATGCCGCGCCCAGCAAAACGCCCGCTATACTGACCAGTGTAAAAATCCAGAACGTCCGGGAAACGCTTTGATACACGACAGAAATATCGTCCACCACATAAACGGAATAGGCGCCGTCGTTCAGCATAACCTGACTGCCCGAAATGAGAATGTTGCGCCCGTCAATTTTCGTTTCCACCTGATTTGGCGGCTGCTGAACGTCGAGAATTTCGCTTGGATCGATGGTGACGCCCGAGTAAATGATTTCACCGTCTTTTATCAGCACGGAAGAATCATCGGCAAACTGGGAAAAGCAATAGGTTGTAAGCGTATATTTCATTGCCGCAGAATCGCTGTCCTGCAAATAGTAATCTGCCATTTCCTTAAACGAATTTGCGAGGTTTTTCTGCCGCGCGGCCGTCTGTTCATAGGTTAGAGATAAAATGCTGTTCTTTGTATAAAGAAGAAAAACAGACGAACAAACAATGACGATGGCGATCAGCACGACAATACAGATGAGCGATGTTTTTTGCCACAGCTTCATATCAGCTCTCCTCCAGACGATATCCCAGCTTCGGGATGGCGCGGATCGCGTCGCCCAGGTCGAGTTTTTTTCTGAGACTGGATATTTTCATGTCTACCGTGCGGGTTTCTCCCATATAATCGTAGCCCCAAATCTCGGAAAGAAGCTGCTCTCTTGAGACGGCAATGTTTTTATGCCGAATGAGCATGAGCAGTACTTCAAATTCCAGCGGCTGCAAGTCTACTTCCTTGCCCGACTTTGTGACCGTTCGGGTTTCGGTGTTCACCTCAATATCCCGAACACGGTAAATAGTATTCAGCTTCCCTGTGCGCGCAAGAACCTTTTCCATGCGCACCATGAGCGTCAGCATCTCAAACGGCTTTACGATATAATCCTCCGCGCCGTCACGAAGCCCCTTGATTTCCGAAGCGGAGTCGGTTTTGGCGGTCATATAAATGACGGGGATATGATACTGTTCCATATAGGAGAACAGCTCAAATCCGTCGATTCCGGGCAGCATAATGTCAAGAAGCGCCAGGTCATAGGCGTGATCGTCCGCAAGCGAGGCAGCCGCTTCACTTCCGTCCGTGAACACACGATAATCATAGCCCGCGAACTGTAAATTCAGCGCAACGGCATCGGCTATGCTGCTATCATCTTCTACAATTAAAATCCTGTTTTTCATAAGTTACCTCCAACGGACAGAATGATGCCTTCCATTTTATCTTATCACGAACCCAGTCTGTGCCAAAGGCCGTGACGGCCCGGTGTTGTAATCATTTTGTAATGTTTTTAAGAATCCGGTATAAAAAGAGTGCCTGCTTTTTTGGCGCTCTTTTCGCGGTAAAACGCAATCCCGCGTGTGATTTATCAAAAAAAGGCGCGGAGCTGTTCCGCGCCTTCAATATACTGGTCGCTTAGTACCCTTGAGCAAGGTCGATTACGCTGCCGTCCACGGCGTTGAGCGCGAGGACGATATGCTTATCCACGCCGGTGACAGATGGGTAATCGTCTATATATTCCTCTCCGTAAAACACCCATGCCGGAACATAAAATCCGCTGCGCCCCTGTGCGTTGTTCTCACGCACACGCAGAAGCGACAGCTGAATGTCGCTGATTTTGACGTCTATCTTTCTGTCGTAGCTGTCAAATTCTGTTTGGGGTTCATAGACGGTTAACAGAATTGTTTTGACAATCTCGCTTATTTCCTGCCAGGAAAGCAGCTTGGAATGCTCCGTTACCACCTCGCCTGTAACGGTGGGGGAGCCCCAGCTTATTTCCTCAATGCCGTTGTCTGTTACAAGAAAGCGGATCTGCTCATAATTCCACGGCAGAGAAACGCCGGACTCACTGCTACCGAAGATCTCCGTACACAGGGCAGTGGGCACGCCCGCAACCGTGCGGACATAATACAGAATGTAGGCGTAATCTCCCGGCGAACCCGTGACATAGGCTTGCGCCAATTGCACATCGCTTACGCCCATCGCCTCGAAGACTTCCCCGCAAAGCGCGCCCGCCTCTTCAATAGAAAGCGCCGGGCGCTCGTTTTCCGGCGCGTCTTCCGGCAGCACTCTTGGCGCGCCGTTAAAAAACCGTCCGGTATTATCATCGGCCGAATACATAAAAGAACCCGTCAAACTTCCGTTATCCTGCGCGGGGCGACTCACACTTAAATGTTCTTCTCCGGCTGTTACGCTCAATTCGTAGATTTTTTCTTTGATGACCGTTTGCCCGTCCGAATAGCTTTCTTCATAAGGAAGCATGGTGCCGTCCGAAACGGCGGGCTCGTCGTCTGCCGACGTGGGCGCGGTTTTATATTCTTCCTCTAAGCGTTTGATTTCTTTCTCCGCTTCCTCGGGCGTCATCATTTGCTGCTCCTCAATGGTGCCGTCGGCTATCTGCTGTTTATACAGCAAAATGGTTTCTTCAATATCGGATTTTGTTATAACAGGAGGGCCGGGGTTGTAAGTCATGGCCGTCTTTCCGTCCATAAAATAGTGAAAGAGCGCCGTGGCTGTTTCCTGGGAAAAGCCTTCAGCCTTGACTTTTACAACGGGCATGGCATTTTCGGGAACGGTGATGGGCGCGTCGACGTGGATGGACAGTTTTCCGTCCGCTCCGATCCATTCTTCTGTCAGCCGCTCCGGGATGCCGTATTGTTCGGCAAGGGTCTGTTCTTCGGCGGGGGTGTTCATATCCTGTGCCTTCTCCAGCATCTGTTCCATATCCTTCCCGATCACTGCTGGCTGCTCGGGCGTTGCCTGGCAGCCCGTAAAGAACATAACGACCGCCAGCATCGCAGCCATGATAGAAATTGTTTTTTTCATTTTATATCTCATAGTACCTCGCTTTCTTTTTGAAGCAAGCATACACTTTTTATATGCATCAAGTATTCAACAGATCGTAAGCAAATTGTAATTTCTTAAATTACGGTTCTTGTTCCACGATGGTGACAATTTGATTTTTAGTGCCGTCCAGCACACTCTTTGCGATATTTGGAACGGCAAAAAGCGAAAAAGCAATCAGTATAGCCAAAAGGAGATATAATAAGTTCCATTTATTTTTCAGCTTATTTTTCATTTTCAAATACTACCTTTACAGTTGTTCCTACGCCGATTTCACTCTCAATCT
>DBGCIZ010000247.1:0-5901 GCA_048355355.1 Christensenellaceae bacterium
CCCCAGGCCAACCCGCACGCCCGTCTCTGCCGTAAAGAAGCCCTGGCGTATATCGTCCATATACGAGGCAATGGAATGGCTGGCAATGGAGGAGACAATCTCCCCAATTTCCTCCCGGCCTGCCACCCTCTCCAGCATCACCTCCTCGTCTCCATAAAGCAGCGAAACTCGCTGCCCTGCCCGGATGCGGATTTCCTCCGGGTCGCGCCCGCACCGCCGCATGAGCTCTGCCATATCCTCCGGAAAATACTTCCCGACTTTCTCTAACAACATCGTAAATCACCTCGTCCCATTTTGTTGTTACAGTATATGCCCCCTCTCTGAAAGATATTCTGCCGCCCAGCATCCGGCAAAAAAAGCGTCCCCGGGCGCCCTTCTGCCAGGGTGTGACAGAATACGCGCCCCCTCTCCCCCTTTGAAAGCACAAAAAAACAGCCTGGGATTTTCCCAGGCTGTCTCTCAACCGTCAGGTTATGCTTTGATTAATACATTCCCGGCATTCCGCCACCCTGCGGGGCCATCGGGGGCTCCTTGGAGGGGATATCCGTTACGATGCTCTCTGTGGTCAGCAGCATTGCGGAAACAGAGGCAGCGTTCTGCAGCGCCGAACGGGTCACCTTGGTCGGGTCGATGATGCCGGCGTCAATCATGTCCACATAAGCGCCCTTGTTGGCATCGAAGCCATAGGATGCGGACTTGCTGGCGCGAATCTTCTCGACGATGATGCTTCCCTCCAGGCCTGCGTTTGCAGCAATCTGGCGGACAGGCTCCTCCAAAGCCCGCAGAATGATGTTTACGCCGGTCTTTTCGTCGCCGGAGACCTCTTTCAAAACGGCCTTCACATTCTTTTCTACCTTCAGCAGAGCCGTGCCACCGCCGGAAACGATGCCTTCCTCTACGGCAGCTCTCGTCGCAGCCAGAGCGTCCTCAATGCGGAGCTTCATCTCCTTCATCTCCGTCTCCGTTGCTGCGCCAACCTGGATAACCGCTACGCCGCCAGCCAGCTTTGCCAGCCGCTCCTGCAGCTTCTCTCTGTCGTAATCAGAGGTGGTCTCCTCAATCTGGGCGCGGATGGAGTTGACTCTTGCCTTGATGGCGTCTGCATCACCGTGGCCTTCCACGATGGTGGTGTTCTCTTTATCCACCTTGACCTGGCGAGCGCTGCCCAGCATATCCATAGTAGCTTCCTTCAGTTCCAGACCAACCTCTTCGGAAATCACGGTACCGCCGGTCAGGATGGCGATATCCTCCAGCATTGCCTTTCTTCTGTCGCCAAAGCCGGGGGCCTTAACGGCAACGCAGGTGAAGGTGCCTCTCAGCTTGTTGACCACTAGGGTCGCCAGAGCTTCGCCCTCTACGTCCTCTGCGATGATGAGCAACTTCTTGCCGGACTGAACCACCTGCTCCAAAACGGGCAGAATCTCCTGGATGTTGGAAATCTTCTTATCGGTAATGAGGATGAGGGGTTCGTCGAGAACAGCCTCCATCTTCTCTGTATCAGTAGCCATGTAGGCAGAAGCGTAGCCGCGGTCGAACTGCATACCTTCTACGACCACCAAATCCGTCTTCATGGTCTTGGACTCTTCTACGGTGATAACGCCCTCGTTGCCTACCTTCTCCATTGCGGTAGCAATCAGCTTGCCGATGTTCTCATCCCCAGCGGAGATAGAAGCAACCTGCGCGATTGCAGAGGAACTCTCAATGGGTTTGGACATTTCCTTCAGGCCCTCAACAGCAGCCTCAGAAGCCTTCAAAATACCTCTCTTGATGCCCATGGGGTTTGCGCCAGCGGCTACATTTTTCAGGCCCTCTCTGATGATGGCCTGCGCCAGCAGGGTTGCCGTGGTGGTGCCGTCGCCAGCTACGTCGTTGGTCTTTGTGGCCACTTCCTTCACCAGCTGAGCGCCCATATTCTCAAAGGGGTCTTCCAGCTCGATTTCCTTAGCGATGGTCACGCCGTCGTTGGTGATAAGGGGGGAACCGAATTTCTTATCCAGCACTACGTTCCTGCCCTTGGGGCCCATGGTTATTTTAACCGCGTCTGCCAGCTGGTTTACGCCGCTTTCCAGAGCGCGTCTTGCATCTTCTCCGAATTTCAACTGCTTTGCCATTTTTAATCTCCTCCTTACGGATATTACTCTACTGTTGCCAGAATATCAGACTGTCTGATGAGCATAACCTCTTCGCCGTCAATCTTTACTTCCGTGCCGGCATATTTGCTGTAAATTACCTTGTCGCCCACCTTAACGTGCATGACGATGTCCTTGCCATCTACATTGCCGCCGGGGCCAACTGCCAAAACCTCTGCCATCTGCGGCTTTTCCTTAGCGCTGCCAGGAAGGACGATCCCGCTCTTCGTGGTCTCCTCAGTCTCGAGAGACTTAATGACTACTCTGTCCGCCAACGGTTTAATTGTCATTTTTGATTGCCTCCTAAAAAATCGTATGGAACATCATTGTACATGTTGATGTCTGTTTTTTGTTAGCACTCATTGAACCCGAGTGCTAATCACAAGTATTATTATAGATAACTCCGGGAATAATTCAAGAGAGATTTTTTGCCTTTATTTTAAATTATCAATTTATTCCTCTCATTTTCTCGTTTTTTCTCTCTATAACTCGTGATTTCCAGATCGCCACAAATTCATCATTCGTTAATATTTCCTTTGCAAAATCCTCATAGAGCCTGCAAAAAAGGGGCTTGCGCCCCTCATCTATTGTTCTGGCACTACGGTGAACAGCACCAGCTCCTCCTGCCCCGTATTCCGAATGCTATGGGAGGCCCCCTTGGGGCAGTAGTGGCAAAGGCCCGCCTCCAAAGGCTCTACCTGCCCGTCGCAGCAGGCCTCTCCCCGTCCGCTGACGACGTAATTGACCTCGCTGCTATCCGTATGCCGATGCAGGCCAATCGAGGCCCCTTGAGGCAGGCGGCTCAGCATAATCTTGCCGTTTTCGTCCGCAAACATTTTGGCAAAGACGAATCCCTCGCCTCCATTCATGCGTTCTATCCCGATTTCCTTTCACTTCTCCCATGCAATCAGCATGCAGGTCCCTCCCCATTTTTCTCGCCCAGCGCCACGCCGTATTCCCGGGCCGCTGCGTATAAATCCATGCCATTGTCGTAGTCATACCAGATGCCATGGATGCCGCACTGCCGCGCGCCGTCTATATTCTCTTGAAAATCATCGATAAACAGACATTCCTCTGGCCTTAAGCCATAGGTGTCGCAGAGGAGGCGGTAAATCCTCTCGTCCGGCTTCAGCAGCTTTGCCTGCCAGGAGACGACTCCCCCGTCGTAAAGCACAAAAAAGCCCCTCTGCTCAATGCGCTTCCAGGTGTGCTCCTGAAAATTAGAGAGGTAGTAGATGCCCATGCCGGCAGCCTTAGCATCCTTCATAAAAGCAATGGTTCCCGGCATCTCCCGCATATACTGGTCATAGTGGAGCAGAAACTCTCTTGCCTCATCCTGATACTGGGTCTGCCCTGCGAAAAAATCCAGGCCCTCGTCCAGCGTCATGACGCCCTTATCCATGCGCCGCCAAAAGTCCGTCCTGTCCAGAATGCCGCGCAATTCCTCCACTGCGGGCTCGCTGAAGCCCATCTCCCGCATCACGCCGCGAAAGCTAATGCTCAAAACCACGCGCCCCATGTCAAAAATTATATTCCGTATCATTGTCGTCTCCCCTTTCCAGGGCCATGCCGCCCTGCCCCACCATTGTCCCATACTTCCATTGAAAAGTCAAAGCAGTGTGCTATAATGGAGCTATTAAGGCAACAACGGAGGAACAGATGAAGCAGACCGTTTTGATTACAGGGGCAGGCCGCGGCATCGGTCGAGCCATTGCGGAGCGTTTTCTTTCCGCGGGGACGTTTCAGGTGGTTGGCCTGGCCCGGCACACCGGCAACGATGGCTTCCCCATTCTGGCGTGCGACGTAACCGTCCCCAGCGCTGTGGAGGCATGTGTCCGGCAGGTGTGGCAGGACTATGGCTCTATCGATATTCTGGTCAACTGCGCCGGGGCTGGCCTGGGCGGCGCTCTGGAGGATTTTTCTTATGAGCAGCTGGCTTTTGAGTTAAACCTGAACGTCGTGGGCACGGCCAACGTCATCAAGACCGTTCTCCCCTATATGCGGCGGCAGGGCCACGGCAGAATCCTCTCCGTCGGCTCTGTGGCAGGGCATATTGCCATCCCCTTTCAAGCCATGTATAGCGCGTCCAAGGCCGCTCTGCATTCCATCACCGATGCGCTGCGGCTGGAGCTGGCCGGCTCCGGCATACAGGTCTGCATTGTGGAGCCAGGGGATACCAAAACCAGCTTTACCGATTCCCGCCAATATGCTGCTGGCATTGCCGAAAATCCCTATTATAAAATTCCCTGCCAGCGGGCCCTCAACCAGATGATTTTCGACGAGCGCCATGGCAAGTCGCCCGCCACCGTGGCAGAGACTGTGCTTCGGCTATGCCGCAAAAGAAAAATGCCCGCCTACCGGGTGGTTGGCGGCGGCTACCGGGTTCTGTGCGGGCTTGCCAGAATTTTGCCTGGGCCTGTGGTGGCATGGATTTTAACGCTAATCTATCTGAAATCAAAAAAGGACGGCGGGTTTTCCTATCCCTCTCCGTCCCAATCCTCGCCCAGCAGCGAGGCAAAATCGTCGTAGGCAAAGCCCTTGCGAAGCATGGCGGCGTAAATGCGCTGCCTTTTTTTTGCCTCGTCCAGCCCGGCGTATTTCCGCTTCAGTTGCTCTATCACCCGGCAGATAGCTGCCCGCCGCTCCTCCTCTGGGATTTCCTCCATGGCTTTTTTGGCCAGTGACGGGTCGATTCCCCTTTGCGTCAGCTTGTAGGCAATGGCCCTGCCGCCATACTTTGCCCCTTGCTGCCGGGCAAATTCCCTGGCATAGGAGGCATCGTCAATATAGCCATAGTCCTCCATCAGAGCCACAGCCCGCTCTACGGCAGCCGCGTCCAGCTGATGGTCCTGCAAATGCCGGGTCAGCTGGCTTCTGGTTCTCGGCCCATAGGAGAGATAGGCCGCCGCCAATTCCTTAGCGTATTGATAGTTGTCCTCCCCGCGAATTTCTTCCAGCCGCTCTGGGGACAGCTCCATCCCCACCTTTAAATGAAAGCGAAGAAGGGTTTCGTCCGACAGGGAAAAGGCAAACTCCCCCGCCTCGTCGTAAAGATTAAAGCGGTTTTTCCTCTTCTTTTGCGGGCTGATTCCCCCGATGACCATTTTCTCCGTCATGGGGTGCCTGCCGTCAGAATGTTGGCGTCGTGCTCCTCGTCTACCATGTTCAGAATATCCGAGCGGCTGCCGGAAAAATACAGGCAGACAGAGCCCGGCATGGTGCTGCCGCTGACCTGGGCATTTTCGTTTGGCGTGCCGAAAATAGAGGCGGCATAGACCTGGCCATCCACCTCTACCAGGCAGGGCCGCTTTTCCCAGGTATAGTCCCCGCCAAAGCACTGCAAAAATGTATCGGTGCTGGCCGCATCCACCGTCTGCACATCCGCATGGTTGGTGCCGCCCGTCCGCTGCACCTGGTATTCTCTGCGCGTGTTAAAGTCAATCACTGTAAACTGAGAGCCAACGGGAATCAGCTGGTCCATTTGAGACCACTCCAACAGCTGGCCATACTCCTCCGGCTGGGCCGCCAGCCCCGGTCCGACCAGACGCGTAATGCCCGGGTTGAGCGCCGCTCTAACGGGAGATGCGGAAAACAGCGCGTCATAAGTCTCGCTATCGATCCTTCCCGTGGCGGAAAGTCCGTTTCGGGATTGAAAATTGCGGACGCCCGTCTCTGTCATGTCGCCGTAGCGCCCTGTGGCGCGAAAGGCAATATATCCTAAATCCGTCAGCCGCTGCTGCACCAGCACCACGTCCGCCCCGGAATCTCCCTT
>DBGCIZ010000248.1:0-12306 GCA_048355355.1 Christensenellaceae bacterium
TGAGCCCGACGAGCTACCAAGCTGCTCTATCCCGCGATAATCTCATTCGCTCTCTCAAGCGACATAAAATATTATATCCTATTGTAAAAAAGATGTCAACTGTTTTTTATGAGATAGCCCTCCAAATTATCTGAATCACTGACGGAAACCTGCTCCACGCCTATCTCCTCCATCACTATAGCTAAAATGCTTACTCCAAATACGATAATATCTGCCCGCTTTCCCTCCAATCCAGGCAACTGCTTCCGCTGTTCCAGCTCCATAGCGTATAGCATTTGTTCCATTTGTCGAACCGCTGACAGGCTCAGAATATGCCCCTGCACCAATTCTCTCTGATAGACGCGTAAGCCCAAATCGATGGCTGCCAGGGATGTGGCAGTCCCTCCAATGGCGTACGCCGGCCGATTTTTCGCCTGGGGTAGCCCGTATTCGCTCAATATCGCCCGCGCCCACTGCTGCACATCCTCTTTCTGAAAGGGAGGTGTGAAAATATCCTTCCCACGGACGCAGCCCATGTTAAAGCTATGCCGATATTCCAACTGGCCGGACGCTCCCTGAATAATTTCCGTGCTTCCGCCGCCAATGTCAATAACGGTGCCCGTCCCGTCTTTTCCCACAGCGCCGATAAAGCCAAGCTGCGCCTCCTCTTCTCCTGAGAGGACCTGCACCTCCAGCCCGGTTTCTGCCTTTACCATGCGTAGAAACTCCGTCCGGTTGGCTGCGTCGCGTACTGCGCTGGTGGCAAAGCAGGCAACCGGCGAGCCCTGCACCAGCTCTGCATATTCCCGCAGGGCTGCCACAGTCCGTTGCATCGCTTCGGATGACAGCCTATGCGTATGATGTACTCCTTCGCCCGTTCGTACTGTCCTGAGCGTTTTAAACAGTACCTGCACCCGATTTTCCTCTACCTCTGCCTTCATCAGCCTGGTGGAATTCGTTCCAATGTCTATTACAAATCGAATCATTCTTCGCCGCCATCCTGCGAGGCAGTGTCCTCCCCACGGTATACATCTATCTGGCCATTGTCCTGCACCTTAAAGAGAATTTCCCCTCCCTTCACAAAGCCAAACTCTTCCCGCGCCTTTTTTTCCACATAGGCGTCGGAGCCGATGTATTCCTCCTGGCGGTCCAGCTCCTCCAGCTCCGTCTCCAGGGCATCTATCTCTGCGGAAAGCTGACTGTTCCGCTCCTGCCGGGCAGCCAAATCTCCCGTCTGTATCATGATGGTAATCCCTGCATAGAGCACCACCGCGCATAGCAATGCCCCAAGGGCAATGGTATGCTTGCTATATTTTCGCTTTTTCTTCTCTTTCGTATGTTCCATGCCGCTCTACCCTCGCTCTATCCTACTTATTTTATTACACCCTTTTTTTCGCTCCTTGTCAACCCGCTTTTTTTGCTGAAGCAGCCTCTTCATATATTTCCCCAAAGGAAATATTGCCCAGGTAAACAGGACAAAGCCAATGAGCATCCCCCCAAACATATAGGGACGCAGCTTCATCCCCGTAGCAAGATATAAAATCATGCCATTTAACGCCAGCATCCCCAGAATAAACAAAATATCGCATAGAATCACCATGGCCTTCTTAGAGCGAAAACAGCGAATCAGCAGCTGAAAAATCACATATACGCCACCTGTCAGCATACCTCCATATACAGTCGCTGCAAAAATATATGGCTGGTTTAAGGTGCCCTCCATTATTTAAACACCTTGCCAAACAGCTTTCCCTTAGACATCCGCATTTCTTCGTGGTCCGCATAGTCTAAGGACTCAATCGTCCCCTCGATAACCAAAACGCCATCCTCCAGGTTGAGCTTAGCGATGTGCAGGTCATCGCCTAAAATGGTCATCATCCCCAAGCCAGTCAGAAAAATCACCTCATTTTCGTTAAAGCTGTCTATGTCCTCTACGGAGGTGATTGTGACACGCTCTCTCCCCTCTATGGTCACCTTATGAGGGCGGGACTCAATTCTTCTCATGCCTTCTTCCATCATGCTTTTCTCCCCTTTCCCAGTTCTATCAAAAGCATATTCCTCCTTGTCCCATAATATGCCTTCCGGTTGACAAATGAATCCGCCTGTACTAAGATAGAAATCATAAAAAGAATGGAAACATTGCAAGGAGATTTCTATGAAAAAAATTATCGCTTTCATACTTTGCTTGGCTACAGCGGTGTGGTGCGTCGCCTGTTCTCCGGCAGAGGAAACCACCTCTCCTGCGCCGACGTCAGCGCCGACAGCCACGGCAGAAGCGACAGAGGCACCTGCTACTGAAACGCCAGAGCCGGAAAATCTGTCTTTCACCACTGGTCTTGAGACGGACAAGGACTACAAGCCCTTCTGCATTATGGTGGAAAATTCCAATGCTGCTCGTCCCCAAACGGGATTGCAGGAGGCAGACATTGTCTACGAGGCCATGGCCGAGGGCGGCATCACCCGTTTTCTCTGCATCTTTAACGACAATTACCCCGTGAAGGTTGGCCCCATCCGTTCCACGCGGCTGTATTATGTCAACATCCAGCGGGAGTGGGATGCGCCGCTGGTGCACTATGGCGGTCCCAGCGATTCCTCCAAGCCTTCCAATGTGTATGGAGCGGATTTTGACGATATTAAGCTGCGTATCGATGGGTTGAAGAGCGCTGGAGCATATGGCCAGTATTTCTGGCGGGATTCTGAGCGTAGCGCTCCTAACAACGTCTATACCGACGTTACAGAGCTGCTGAACGAGTATGATTACTCGCCCGAGCCCAGTACGCGCTGGAATTTTGACGCCAGTGTCTCTTACGAGAATGGCGATACTGTCTCCCATGTGGGTATCCCCTTCCTTTCCAAGGACGACTCCCATACCTCCTTTGACTACGACGCCTCTTCTGACAGTTGGCTTCGTTCCAGCGGCGGAGAGCCCTTCCAGGTTCGGACGGTCACTGAGGATGCCGATGGGAACCAGTCTACAGAAACGGCCCAGATGGCTGTGAAAAACGTCATCATTCAGTACGTCAACACCTACACCTTTGAAAACGACGAAAAGGGACGGCGTAACGTGGATGTTGTCGGCGAAGGGGAGTGCGAATATTTCATCGGTGGGCAGCATGTCTCTGGCTACTGGGTGCGGGAGTCTCTTTCCGACTGCACCAAATATTATCTGGAGGATGGCGAAACTCTGGTGACTCTGAAGCCGGGCAACACCTGGATTTGCATGCAGCCAGACAGCGACACAGTCTCCTTCTCATAAGGGATTCGGGGCGCCCCTTTTGGGGCGCTTTTTGCTGCCATTCTTTTTGTGATAAATCAGTTTATTCACCAGGGGAAAGGTTTATAATAAAGCATAAGCTGGAAAGCACAAAATATTCGGAAAAGGAGATTGAAAAGATGGCAAAATTTGAATGTCCCTGTGGATATATTTACGACCCCGAGGTAGGCGATCCCGACAACGGTATTGCACCGGGAACTGCCTTTGAGGATATTCCGGAGGATTGGGTATGCCCCACCTGTGGCCTCGGCAAGGATGCCTTCGAAGAGGTCTGAGGCTATCATGGATCAACAAGCACTGGCGCTGACCAAAATCAGCTACGGCCTGTATGTCCTCTCTACTAGAGTAGGGGAAAAGGATAACGGCTGCATTGTCAATACAGTAGTGCAAGCTGCCTCTTCGCCGTGTCAAATCACGGTGGCCGTCTCCAAGCAGAATTATACCTGCGAGATGATTCAGGCCTCTGGTGTTTTTGATGTGTGTCCCTTAGCTGAGGATGCGCCCTTTGATACGTTTCGGCATTTTGGATTTCAAAGTGGCAGAGAGGTCGATAAATTTGCATCTATCCCCTGGCAGAGAAGCGCCAACGGCGTAGCCTATCCATTAGAGCATACTGTTGCCGTTTTTTCCTGTAAGGTGACCTCCTCGGTGGATTTGGGCTCGCATATGCTTTTTATCGCCACGTTAGAGGATGCCCAGGTGCTTAGCGAGGCGCAGCCTGTTACCTATGCCTACTATCATAGGTCTATTAAACCGGCGCCTCAGCCTATTGCCGCAAAGGGCTATCGCTGCACGATTTGCGGCTATGTCTATGAAGGCGACGAGCTTCCGCCGGATTTTGTCTGCCCCATCTGCAAGCATGGTGCGGCTGACTTTGAAAAGATTGTATAACATACCATTGGAGAAAAAGGCCCGCCTTGGCGCGGGTCTTTTCTTTCTTATGTTTCCAGCTAAGAACAGAAAAGGGCCAGGCAATAACCGCCCGGCCCTTCACGCAATGATTTAAAGCATTTCGTCAATCATCGCCTTCAGCTCGCTATCTGTCTCAGGTAGATTTTTCATAATATCGCCCAAGTCAAACAGCGGGTCCTCTGGCTTGTCCTTCTGCTCTTCTTCTGAAGCCTGTTCCGAGTCGGACTCCTCCTCCGCTGCATCCTCTGCGGCGGCTGCATCCTCTGCGGCGGCTGCCTCCTCCTCTTCAATCTTCTTCATCACGTCCTCTACATAAAGAGGCCGCTCCTCGTCCTCCGCTGGCTCTTCCGGCTCCTGCGGCGCATCTAAATCAATCGGGCAATCCTCCAGCGCTTGCTTTGCAGCCTGGGGCTGCTCTAATGCCGCGGTAAAGCTCTCAATGTCACTTCGTATAGCCTCGCGGAATTTCTCCACAAACTCTCTGAGAGCTGCAATTTCTTCAGCCAATCCGCTATATTCCGCCTGCTTTTCCCGGAGAATATTTTCCGCATCCTGCTGCGCCTTGGTGACAACCTGGTCGCGGTAGCTTTCAGCCTCTCTGCGGGTGCGCTCCGCAAACTCCTCGGCCTCCCGCCTGGATACCTCAGCCTTTATTTTCGCTTCGTCTAGAAGAGCGTCTGCCGCATTCTGAACAGATACCATAGCCCGCGCCATACCGTCCTGCATCTCGCGGAATTTAGCAATTTCTTCCTTCTGCTCAGCGAATTCCTTTTCCACTCTTTCCAGGTCGGTAATCACCGAATCAAGAAATTCGTCAACCTGCTCTTTATCATAGCCCTTTTTGCTGATATCGAACCTCGAGCTGTGGATTTTATCTGTCAGTGTCCCCATTTATCTGTCCACCTCACGTTAAATAATTGTAGACATTTCCTCGCCCTTTGCGTCTGCGCTATCTCCATCCTGATGCGTCTCAATGTCAATATTGGAAGGCACCACGACAAAAATATTCCGAGCGACTCTCTTTAAATCGCCGTTCAACGCATATACAGCGCCGTGCACAAAATCTAAAATGCGCTGCGCCAGAGCAGTATCCATCTTATCCAAATTGATAATAACCGGCTTGCGCTCCTTCAGATTGTTGACGATTTCGTGAATCTCGTCGTGATTGCGGGGCTTGAAGATAATCATCTGCATCATCTTGCTGTCCTCAGAAATCCTTCTGGAGCGGTCCATCTCAATTACGTTGGATTTCACCGTTCTCCGGTTGACCACCGGCGCTTCATACTCCTCTGCCTCGTCCTCCTGGTCGTAGGAAACCGGGTCATCCTGGTAGGTCGTGTCATCCCCAACGTAATCCATATCCTCCAAATCTACTGCGCCAAAAGCCTTCTTCCAAAAATTTGCCATCAATCTTCCCTCCAAATGGTTATTTTGTATAGTTACGGCTACCAAAAATAGCCGAACCCACTCTTACGATATTTGCTCCTTCTTCAATAGCCGCCTCAAAATCACCGGACATCCCCATAGAAAGATATTTCATCTCAAAATGGTCTGTTTTGATCTTGGAATAGCGGTCGAACAGCTTTTTTAATGCTGCAAAATAAGGGCGGGCATCCTCTGGCTTGTCCACAATTGGGGCAATGGTCATCATCCCCAGAATGCGAACCCGGCTCAGCGGCTCCACCGTTTCCAAAAACGGCTCCACCTCGTCCTCATAGATGCCGGATTTACTCTCCTCCCGCGATACGTTCACCTGCAACAGGCAATCGATTGCCGTATCGCGCTGCTCACACAGGCGCTGCATTTCCTGCGCCACGGAAACAGAACAAAGCGAGTGTACCAACCTCGTTTTATCTATTATATACTTAATTTTATTTTTTTGCAATTGTCCGATTAAATCCCAAGACACATTTTGCTCAAAAAATTCAATTTTTTTTACAATTTCTTGCACTCTGTTCTCGCCGAACATGGTCAGTCCCGCCGCCACAGCTTCCTGCATCCGCTCAACATCAACGGTTTTGCTCACGGCCAACAGGGTGATATCCTCGCCTGTCCTGCCGGCCCGCCTGGCGCTATCGTCAATCCGCTGCCGCACAGCGGCAATATTTTCTGCAATGCTCAAACTATTTTCACTTCCTTATGAATAAATCGTGCTGCTGCTGGAAAGGGAGCTGGAGATATCCACCGCCTGAATAATGGCATTTCCATCTCTCTCAATCAGGACAGTCACCGGCTCGAATACCCGCTCTCCATCTCTGTCATAATAGACGCCCTGCTGACCGTCCACCGTTTTAATGGCCGAAGCGGGAACCTCAATGCCAACGTAATCGCTGGTAATCTTCATTGAGACGCGCCGCGCCGTCAGCAGCTTGGAGACATCCTCGTTAAATTCCAAGTAATAAAGATACTGTCCGCTGTCTTCCACATAGCCGATCACCTTCCCCACGTAGGTAGACTCCTCGTCGCCGGAGAACTGCACCTGAAAAGCCGTATTATTGGCAAACTCCGGCACCTGCTCATCCGCCACCATGACTACATAGAAAAGATTCTGCTCCACCAGTCGGTAAAGCGGCTTGGTCACGTCCTGGCCATCCTGTTGATAAAAGGACTTTCCCGCCGTAATATCCTGAATATTCTGCACGGTCAGGTTCTGCATGTTTTCCGGCGTCAGCAGGGTTTCCGTGCCGTCAAAATAGAAGCTGACCAGCCCGGCGGACTCTGCCGTAATCGTGGTTTTAGAGTCGTTAATTCTGGTCTGCAAATTATTTTCCTGTTCGTAATAGGTTCGCAGCTGGTCATCCTCATTGAGAGACTCCCGCAAAAACCGCTGACGCTCGTCCATGAGTATTTTCAGCTCACGCTCCAGCTTCTGCAAATCTCCTGTCGTCTCTCCTCTTACAACTGCGGCAATCTCCTCCGTCTTTTCGACAATGCTGTCCGTCAGGCTCTGCAAATCCTGATTCAGCGCATCCTGCAGCATATAGACCTCTAAATAGTCCATAATCGTATCCTGCAGGGTGTAGAGCTCTTCCACATCCTGCTCGCTATAATCCCAGCTATACACCTCTGCAATGGACGCCCCTGCCGCAACGCTCTGCCCTTCCTCTGCGAGAAAGACAGTCTTGCCGTAATTCTCCGCCTGATAGAGCTTCTCCGAGCGGATGACGATGCCCTCTGCGTCGTATTCAAAGCGCATGGTGCCCTGCTGCGCCGTAAAGGGCTGGCTGCCGCCCAAAGCAAAAATCAGCGTCACTGCAATCGCAGCCGCCACAGCCAGGGCAATGATTAAAATAACTATTTTAGATGGCCCACTTTGCCTGTTTCTCGCTGCTACGCGGGACCTCCGATACGCCATCCTCTCATACCTCCAAAAAATGCTTACCTAAATTAAAATTCTCTGCTGGAAATAAAAATCCTGCATAACTACAGGATATCACAAAAAAAGAGCGGAAACCATGAATTTTTCAGAAATTAATTTTAACGACTACCACATTGCCGGTTTTATTATACCGAACGCTGTCCGAAACGCACTTGACGAGAAAAACGCCTCTCCCCTCCTTGCTATAGACGTCTGAGCATTTGCATTGCTCCAGGCAAAAGCCCTGCCCCTTATCCAGCACGCAAGCCTTAAAAGAGTGATCCCCTACTTCATACATCAGCTTTGCGTAGCTATGCCCCGTATGCTCCAAACTATTCGCAATCAGCTCATTGAGCGCCAGCTTAATATGAAACCGCTTTTCCTCCGTCACCCGGCGGAAGGTTTCCACCTCGGCAAGCACTGCTTCTATAGCGGCTCGCATCTCTGCCGCCGATGTAATTTCCCTGATTTTTCGCACCGCAGTCATTCCAATCAAAATTAACGTTCTGTTAATAATTAAACCCAAACGGCGCTACTCAAACCCCCTCTTTATATAACTCTTGCATTTTGGACAAGATTTTCTTTTCGTATCGGGAAATGTACATCTGCGATACGCCCAGCTGCTCCGCCACCTGCTTTTGGGATTTCTCATTCCAAAAGCGCTCGTAGATAATCTGCTGCTCCTTTTTTGAGAGCTTGCTCAAGGAGTATTTGAGAAAATCTTTATTTTCAATGTCCGAAAAGCCCCGGTCATACTGGCCCACAAAGTCGCTGAGGGTAGACTCCTCCTCGTCCCCGGAAAAATTCTCCATAGAAATCACAGAGGCCGCATGCTGCATCTCCATCAATTCCAGCACTCGCTCCTCGCTGATTCCCATCGCTTTGGCCAAATCCGCCGGCTTTACATTATCTCCCTTGCAGGAAAGCTGGTTCTTTGCCTCCGTCAGTTTCAGCAGCTGCTCGCTGTCCCTCCTGGAAATATGTAACACCCTGGTTTTATCCCGAAAGTAATTTTTAATTTCCCCCACCAGCGAGGGCGTAGCAAAGGAAGAGAATTTGATGCCCCTTTCGGGGTCAAACCTCTCAATGGCCTTTACCAGCGCAACCGAGGCCACCTGCAATAAATCCTCGTATTCCACGCCTCTGTTGGTAAATTTCTTCGCAACAATCTCCGCAATGTAGAGATAATTTTCCAGCAGCCTATTGCGAATCCCAATATCTTTTGTTTTAAAATATTCGGCAAACAGCGCGTTTACCTCTTCTTCACTCAGCTTTGCCACAAAACACCTACTTATCGAAGCTCATATGGATTTCCGTCACCCGGCCGTCCGTCTCTTTTGCTGCAAACTCGCCTGCCATGGCCTCTAAAATCATCCTGGGCAGCTCGTCGTCCTCCTGCTCCTCCTGCCAGGCGCCATCCCTTACGGCAATTTCCACCGTCAGCTTTTCCGCCGCGTCGATGTCCATATGCAGCATACCGGTCTGAATTCCCCGCAGCAGCAGGGCGCACGCCTCTGAAACGCATACGCGGATGTCCTCAATGTCGCTCATATTGTATTCCAGCCGGGTTGCGATGCCTGAGACAAATAGCCTGATGGGCAACAGATAATCCGACTTTGCAGGAAGCTCTAATTTCAACCGCTCTGCCATCAAACCACCTCAATATCAAAAATAGCGTTTAACCCAGTTAGCTCAAAAAGCTTGTAAAGATGCGGCTTTAAGCCCTTGATGGAAACTCTGTGTCCCTGGCTTCTGTTTTTCTTCAGCAGCGCCACCAGGACGCCCAGTCCAGAAGAATCGATGTATTTTAAATGGTCGCACTGGATGGTCACATCCGCTCCCTCCAGGTGGCTTAAACCATCCTTCAACTCGTCCAGATTGTAAAGATCTACATCTCCAAACAGCTTGATATCCCAGGAATTTTTGTCTTTATCAAAGCTTTTCTCCATCAACATCAGTCGTCAACCTCCAAATAGCGCAAAATCTCCCCAATATCGTCTACGATAATGTCCGCGCCGCTGTTTCTTAAAACCTCTTCCTTGCAGTAGCCTCCCAATACGCCTACGCTCAAGGCGCCCGCGTCCAGGCCAGCCCCTACGTCCGTCGTATTATCGCCTACCATCATCACGTTTTTTACGTCTACGCCCAGCCTGCTGGCGCATTCGCGCACAACCCAGCCGTCCGGCTTTGGCGCTTTCATCTCCTCCTGAGAAATAATCAAATCCATATATTTCCTGATGTCAAAAATATCCACAAAGGTAGCCGTCGCCTCCTTAGGCTTCATGGTGGCAATGGCCATCTTGATTCCCTTTTCCTTTAGCGTCTCCAGCACCATTCTCACGTTCGGGTAAAGCTTGGTATGCTCGCAGCGGCCCTCGCGGTACATCGCCTTATATTCGACCATATCCGCCTCAAAGTCCCTGCTGACAATGCCATAAAGCTTCATGATGCGCTCCATCAGCTTCGGCGCGCCGTTGCCAATTCTCGCAACGACGATTTCATCCGTCACCGGGTAGTCTCCATAATTTTTATGCAAAAATTCCTTCACGCAGGCCGTAATATCTGGAACGGTATCCCCCAGGGTTCCGTCCAAATCAAAAACCACCAATTCAATCCTTCGCTTCATTGCTATCCCTCATGCTTTATGTGACAAAATTTTTTCTATTTTCATCATAGCATAAACAGCGCCGAAACGCAATTACCCCACCGGCGTCAATTTGCAAACTACGATAAAGCGCTTGGCTGCATCGCCTCTCACGCAGGTAAACAGGGTGACCAGTTTGTCCCCATATTCCAGAGATACGTCTGTGTCAATAGCCGAGATATTCTCCAATTCCCCAAGCGCTTCCTCAAAGTCCTCCTCCGAGGCCCAGGCCTGCGTAACGAAGTCCAAATCCCCTTCTGCCTCCCCGGCAATGGCCACCTCCAGCCGATAGTCCTGCTCCGGCGTGGCCAGATAGAGCGTGGGATGCGCCTCATAATATTCCTGCTCTGCGTAATTTAAAAGCTCTGCAAACATGGAGCCATTGTTCATCCGGTGCCCGTATATCACCGTGTTGGCATCGGCCATAGCGCTGTCGTTCCTATAATCGAGGAAGATGCTCCCCGCCCTGTTTTCCTCTCCCAGGACCGTGTGGTCCAGATAGTAGGCGTTGTCCTCTCCCTGCACAACCGGATAATCCAGCACGGTGCCCTCCAGACGAATCCACCCGACGACATCCTGATTCTGGCTCCTCAGGCCTGCAAAGTCCACCTGAAAGCCAATGCCTCCGTCTGTCGCCTGGCTACCGCTCTGCTGGGCCGCTTCGTCCGTATCAATGGTGAACTGCTGGAAGCTGCTCATCTCCTGGCTGCTTTGGGCATCCTCTGAGAGAATCTGCACCAGCTGATAGCCTGCATACACCAGAACCGCAACGCATAGGACGATAACCACGGCCAACACGCCGCCCCTGCCCTTTTTCCTTGCAGTATTCCTTTCATATTTTCCCGTTTTCATATGCGCCCTCCCATTTCGCCTTATTTTAACATAGTTCCCCTTCCGTGTAAACGGAAAACAACGCCCTTGCCGCCCTGTCCCCTGCTCTCGAAAATCCCCAAAATCCGCTTCTATTTCACCTCTTTGCCACATAACAATCAATATCTGATAACCTGGAGGCCAACACCATGAAAAGCAATGTTGTCATTACGGGATGCGTTCTCGCCCTGATTGCCATTGCGGTCACGCTGGTGACTCTGACCGTGGCGCCCGAGGCCGTCTCCGTCTCTCATACGGAAAGCACCTCCTACAGCTGGTATTACAAGCCCAGAAACGACGGCCGCCAGCCCGTCGTCGCAGATAATGCTTCTTTTATCGACGCTTACGATGTCATGTATTTAGGTGACCCGGAGGATTCCTCTATCTACCTGACCTTTGACGTGGGCTACGAAAACGGCAATACGGAAAAAATACTGGATATTTTAAAGGAAAAAGATGTGCCCGCTGCATTTTTTGTCACCGGCCATTATATCGATAGCAACCCCGAGCTGGTGCAGCGCATGTGCAGCGAGGGGCATCTGGTCTGCAATCATACGGTGAACCATGCGGACCTTTCTGCTATGACCTCTGAGGAGGAGTTCCTCTCGGAAATTCAGGGGCTGGAGGAAAAATACCAGGCGTGCACCGGTCAGCAGATGCCTAAGTACATCCGACCGCCAGAGGGGAAATACAGCGAGGCAGCCCTCTCCCTTGCCACGGATTTAGGCTACACCACCGTATTCTGGAGCTTTGCCTATGAGGATTGGCTCAACGATAAACAGCCCGACACTGCCAAGGCTATGGATACCATTCTCAGCCGGACTCATCCTGGCGAAATCGCTCTGCTCCATTCTACCTCAGCCACCAATGCGGCTGTGTTAGGGGACGTCATCGACCAATGGCGGGCTGATGGCTATTCCTTCAAAACCCTGGATGAGTTTTACGACTGATTTGGGGTCATCGGAAAAAGCCGTTGAATCTCCCTGCCCTGGCTGGTATAATAAAGGTATCCAAATAACCGAGGTGAAACAAATGTATACAAAGGAACAGATTGACGCCGTTCTCCGCGCCCTGCGGGCTAATAACATGGATGCCACCTTTGTGGAAAGCCGCAGCCAAATTATGGGCGTTTTAGACGGCTATCTTCAAGATGGCGCCGTAGTCGCCGTGGGCGGCTCCGTCACCCTCAACGAAACTGGCGTGCTCTCCCATATTTACGAGCTGGATAGCCAGGGCAAAATCAAATTTCTGGACCGGTACGCCCAGGGGCTC
>DBGCIZ010000249.1:0-3781 GCA_048355355.1 Christensenellaceae bacterium
CTGGGCCAGCTCGTTGGAATTCTCCGCCGCAAACATGGCGTCATAGGTTGTTTTATCCACCACGCCCGTAGCCTCCAGGCCGGTCTTCCTCTGGAATTCGATGACCGCCGCCTGGGTGATGGGGCCAAAATATTCCGTCAGGCTTTGATAGGTATAGTACCCCAGCTTTTTCAGCTGCGTCTGAATCCGGGTGACGATTTCGCCCCGGTCGCCTGTCTTGACGGGGAAAGCCTCGTCCTCCTGAGAGGTTCCGTTATCCACGGATGTGGAGTTGAGGGCCGCCTTTGTCTTTACCCCTACCAGGCCGTCCGCCACCAGGCCGCTGTCCTTCTGGAAGGCAATCACCGCCGCCTGTGTGTTCGTGCCGAAAAAGCCCGTGGGCTTCTGCTTCAAATAGCCCTTGTCGTATAAAATCTGCTGCACCTGGGTGACCTCGTCCCCTGTGCTGCCATACCGCAAAATGCCGGTCGACGTGCTCTCGCTCTCGTTATCGGCGGCATCCCCGTTGGCATAGGCCTTATTGAGGGCGCTGCGGGTCTTCGGGCCGTATTTGCCGTCCACTGTCAGGCCGGCGCCCTTTTGAAATGCCCGCACTGCGTCCCGGGTATCCGTGCCAAAATAGCCTGTCGGCTTTGGCTTCAAATAGCCCAGCTCATGGAGCATTTTTTGCAGAGAGGTTACCTCGCTCGCTCTCGAGCCAATGACCAGAATGGCCGTCGACGTGGCGCTGGATGCTTCCTCCACTGTCTCCTCCGCGGCGTAAAGCGCAGCCCTGGTTTCGTCGCCAAACTTGCCATCCTGCCGGAGCCCCTGGTCCTTTTGGAACGCCAAAACAGCCGCCTGGGTATTTTCTCCGTAATACCCGGTGGGGGATTGCTTCAAATAGCCCAGGTCGTTTAAGATGCGCTGTACCTCCTTGACCTCCTCATTTCTGGTGCCCAGAACTAAAATTCCGCCGGCTGCTGTAGCTGTCAGCAAAGTGAACATCAGCAGAATTACACCCGTGCACCACGCTACCATCTTTTTCAACATTCTTCTGCCCCTTTTCGAAAAAAGTGTGTATAGAATATTGTAAATTTATATTATGAACATTTTGTGAATATTTCGTGAACCAAAGATGAATTGGAAGTTTTTTTGTAACTTTTGCCGATTTTGCGAAATAAAATTGTAATAAATTTGTGTTTTTTGCCTGTTTTTCTCACGGAAAGGGGGCTTGCCACGCCCCCTTTTCCCAGTCTATCTCCATTCCAGCGCCTGTTGCTTCTCTCTCTCCGGGCGGCCTTTATCGAATAAAATGCTGATTTCATAGGGTCTGCCGCACTCAACCAGGTATTTTTCTACCATCATCAGTCTGGCCAGCTCATCCCGCCCATTGGACGCGTGGTAAATGAGCCGAATCCCCATGTCGCATTCCTTTGCGATGGCCTTAATCCCGTTTAAATGCGAAGCCAGCTTTTCAAATTCCCATACCTCTACGATGATTTTTCTCTCGTACATGTCCTTCCGGCAGCTTCCCAAGGGCTACCATCCTCCTTTCCTGTTTTCTACCTTCAGTATATTCGTGCAATATGTTGATATGATGTTCCTGCCATGAACTTTATGTTAATATGCCCGGGCCTCCCAGAGGTACACCCTTGCGCCCAGCTTTTTCACAATCCTCAGCTTCGTTGTCAGATATGCGGCCAAAGCTCCCGTCATGTTGAGCAGGATGTCGTCCACGTCGCAATAGCCCACCTGCAAATAGAGCTGCCCCAGCTCTACGCATGCCAGCATCGCCAGCATGGTCAGCAAAAAGGCCACAGTATGGCGCTGCCACTTCATCAGCGCCGGAAGAAATACCCCCATGGGGACAAATAGCAGCAGGTTGCCCACCAGGTTCAGGGTAGCCGCCGTGTTCCCCGGCTGAAACGCCTCGGGGAAGTAGCGCCGGATGCTGGCAAAGGGCGTCAGGTTTATGTGGCTCCCGGCGTATTGGCGCAGCCCCATGCTCGCCGCCTCCTCCCGATAGGTCTCTGCAAAGAGAATGGCCACCAGCAGGATGACATACACCAGAAACAGCAGCCAGACGCTTCCCTTGGCCGCCCGCCCCTTCGTGGCGAGGCTGTCCTCCCGGCAGATATACACATAGCCCGCCAGGACTGCCACCAGAAAATAGCCCATGCAGAAAAACAGGGTCACCCGCGCGTCAAACCACTGCGGCCGGAACAGGACGAGACACGCCAGCGCCGCAGCCAGCGCCAGACCCAGCAAATATAGCGCCATCCCCACGGTTTTTCTCAACGGTCTCATGCCACAGGCTCCTTTCCTTTGGTTGCCCTATTATAACACTCCGCCCCAGAAAAAGCCTGCCATTTCCCAGATTGTTTACAAAATGTTGCCCTGGCCGTAAAAAGTGAAAAAGAGCGGCCTCTGCCGCCCTTTCTTTCCCTTTCTATCCGCGCAGGAGGATGCTGCTGCCCCGCCGGCCCTCTGCCTTGCGCACCTCCAGCGCGCAGCCAATCGTCTCCCGCAGGCCGCCAACGTGGGAGATAATGCCCACCATCCTGCCCGATTCCTTCACTGTGGCCAGCATATCCAGGGCGTCGTTCATGGATGCCTCGTCCAAAGTACCAAAGCCCTCGTCGATAAACATGGAATCAATGGCAATCCCCCCGGCTACTGCCTGCATCACCGCCGCCAGCCCCAGGGAAAGGGCCATGGAGACCAGAAATTTCTCGCCGCCAGAGAGAGACGCCGCGCCGCGCGTCCCGCCGGAATATCCATCGTATACCTCAATGGCCAGGCCCGTCTTGCTGCTCTTCTTCTCGCTGTCCTCTCCATCCCGGAAGATTTTGTACCTTCCCCCGTGGACATTTTGCAGCAGCTTGTTGGCCTCCGCCGTCACCGCCGAGAGCATGACGCCCATGACGTACCTGCCCAGGCTGACCCGCACATTCCCGCTGAGCAGGGCGGCAAACCCTGTTTTTCTCTCCACGGCCGGGCGCTCCCGCTGAATTTCCTCATACTCCTTCCCTGCGGCGGCGCATTCCCGCTCCAGCTGCTCCAGCTCGTAGGCCGCCCGCTGGCTCTCAGCTATTCTGGCGTCATAGGCCTCCTGAGCCTCCTGGCGCCCTCTGGCCAGCCGCTCCAAATCCGGCCGCTCCACGCCCTCCAGCTCTGCCTCCAGCCGCTTCATGGTCCGCCGCTCTAAATCCAGGCTCTGGCTCCACTCCTGCAGGGATTGCCCCAGCTCTGCCGCCGCCTGCTCCGTCAGCCGTCCCTGCTCTGCCTGGGCCCGGCTCTCCAGTCCGGCCGCTTCCAGAGCCTCGGCCGTGCGCTGCCCTGCTGCCGCGGCCTGAGCTGCTGCGGCCTGCCGCTCCTTTTCCCGCTCTCTCCAGAGGGAGGCGGTCATCGCCTCTTCCTGCACGTTCTGGTGATACTGCTCCTCCGTGTCCTTTATCCAGCGCTGCTTCTGCTCCAGCGCCGCCTCTGTCTGCTTTCGCAACGTCTCCAGCTCCGCCCGGGGGCAGATGTGCTCCACCTTCTCCCGCTGCGTCTGCTCCCGCTCCCGCAGCCTGAGCAGCTCTCTTTCCAGAGCCTCCGTCTCCTGGTCCTGCGCCTCCTTGCGCTCCTTTGCCTCCGCCAGCTCCTTTTCCAGCTTTTCCAGCTGGCGGCCTGCCTGCTCAAACCGCTGCCTGCCCTGCTGGCATTGCTGCCAGGCGGCCTGGGCCTCCTTCAGCATATCCCGGCGGAAGGCTCCCTCTCCCGTCAGGGCGCGAAGCCTTTCCCGCTGCAGGCGATA
>DBGCIZ010000250.1:0-1797 GCA_048355355.1 Christensenellaceae bacterium
CGGGGTTTATATGCCTGCTGCACAGGCGGCGCAGCTTCCTCTGGCTGAGGCGCGTGGAACAGAACCACCTGAAGCTGGAATTCCCCCTCTCTGCATTGGCAGCGGAACATACCGCTGTATTTTTTTGCCACCGCGTCAATGCTTCTTAGGCCGATTCCGTGCCCCTCTTGCTTGGGCGTCATGGGGAATCCCTCATCGTCAAAGGAAACCGAATGCTTGCAGGGATTGGTGACCAGGACCGTCAGCCTTCGTTGCGCCTCTAGCTCTGCCGAAAGGCGAATATATCGCTTTCCCGTCTCCTTGCGGCAGGCATTGATTGCATTCTCCAGCGCGTTAGCCAAAACTGCGCAGACGTCCAACTCGTCAAAGGGCAGCTCCTTGGGCAAAGCCGCCTTGATAGATACAACGCAGCCCGCCTCCCTGGCCTGGGCTACATAGCCTGACAGCGCGGCATTGACCGTCGGATTTTCGCAAAAGGTCTCTTTTTCTGTAAGGGAGAGCTTTCCCCGCAGGCCTTCAATATATTTCGTAATCCCGGCAAAATTCTTTTCCCTTGCCAGGCCATCCAAAATCATCAGATGATGGCGCATATCGTGGCGGTAGGCCCTTCCTAGCTCCATCCTTTGGCATACCGCCTCATATTCCTGCCGCTCAAGCTCCATCTGCCGCGAAACGGCCTGCTCCGCAGCCTTCAGTCTGGCAACAGAGGCCGCAGAGACCAGCACCCGGATCAACACCAAAAATACAGAAACCGCCGTCAAAAGCAAAAGCAGCAGCACGGCAGCATCCGTCGTGCTGTCTCCAAAATAGGAGAGCAGCAAAAAAAGCATCAATACCGGGAAACTGAGCACCAGCCAATTGGTCTGGTTTTTCAAAACATAGCCTTGAAAGGGTCCCCGTAAAAATCGGAATACGAGAAAAACCATCAGCCCTGCCACCAAAGCTAGACAGACGGCAATCAGCAGCGCGTCTCCCCAATATTTCATGAGGATTTTCCATAAAATTTTCAGCGTAAAATAGGTGATTGCTCCGATGGTCCAAATAGCCATCGTTTGAAAAAAGCCGGATTTTGAGAGAATATATAGGCAGACAATGGCAGGGAGATAGGCGGTGACGGGCAGCAGGGTCAGAACCAGGGTCGCGTCCGCGCCCGCCATGAGCAGCCCAATTTGCAGCAGGAGAATGGCCACCAGGGTTCCCCCGCCGGCCAGCAGGCTTGTCCTTTTTGAAAAACGCCGCTCTACCAGGCCTCCACAGATTAAGATAAAGGCCAGAAAAATAATACCCTCCCAGAGAAATTTTTCCCATTCTGCCGAAAACATTAGGTTCACGCCTCCCCTCTCTTTGCCGCTGTTCCATCGATTCGCTGTCTTATTTTTCGATAATTGCGGAGTTATTTTATCATATTTCCCCGCCCATTTCAATGGATTACAGTTTCCAGCTTTCCCAGTCAGGAGTCGCTCCTAATTTTTGCGAAAAATTCCTCCTCTTAACTCAACGCAGTTACCTCAGGCAGATTTTTGGTGCAACGCCGCATCTGGATCCCTGCAAAAATGGCCACCAGAAGCTCCGTAATCGGCATTGCCAACCAAATGGCGTCCGCTCCTGCCACAACCGGCAGCAGGAAAATCAGGATGCCGCTAATCACTAGCCCCCGCCCTACCGAGACAATGAAAGCCGTCGTCGGTTTCATCAGGGCCTGGAAGTAATAGGTCGAAAAAACGTTGAAAGGCAACAGCAGGAAGGAGACGCCGTAGCACCGGATGATGGCCGGAGCAATGGCTAAGACCGATTCCG
>DBGCIZ010000251.1:0-3794 GCA_048355355.1 Christensenellaceae bacterium
GGTGAAAAAATGGAGGCAGAATTATGGCAAACGAATATGTTTTAACAAAAAAAGGCAAACAGGACATGGAGGAGCAGCTGGAGTATTTAAAGACTGTAAAACGGGCGGAGATTTCAGAGCAGATTAAAATAGCCCGCTCCTTCGGCGACCTGAGCGAAAATGCAGAATATACGGAGGCAAGGAACGAGCAGTCCAGAATTGAAGGTAAGATTTTGGATTTGGAGAAAATCCTCCGCGTGGCCACTGTTGTAGACGATAACGAAATCAACCTGGAGACGGTGGGCATTGGCACAAAGGTGCGCATTGTGGAGCTGCTGGAGGACGGCACCCAGGGCGACGAGGAGACATATTCGATTTTTGGATCCACAGAGTCCAGCGTGGATGAAAACAAGATTTCCAACGAATCTCCGGTTGGGAAGGCGCTGATAGGCAAACGGGTTGGCGACGAGACAGAGGTAGCCGTGCCAGACGGCGTGTTAAAATTCCGGATTTTGGAGATTTCGAGAGCGGAAGAGAATTAGGAGAGGAATTTGGGGAAATGGCAGAGAAGAATGGCAATCAAAACGCGGAACAGGATATTTCTCAGGTATCAAAGCTGCGCCGGGAGAAGCTGGCCTCGATGAAGTCAGAGGGACATAATCCCTTTGAAATTACAAAATTTGAGAGAACCAGCAATGCGGCGACGATTTTAAGCAGTTTTGAGACGCTGGAAGGCAAGGAAGAGATCGTAGCCGGGCGGATTATTTCCAAGCGGGTCATGGGAAAGGCGAGCTTCTTTCATATTATGGATGGAACGGGGAAGCTGCAATGCTATGCCCGGCGGGACGTCATGGGGGAGGAGCCCTATAAGACCTATAAAGCCTACGATATTGGCGATATTGTTGGCGTACGGGGCGAGGTTTTCAAAACCAATGCGGGAGAAATTTCGATTAAATGCCATGAAGTGACGCTGCTGAGCAAGTCCCTGCTGCCGCTGCCGGAAAAATTCCATGGCTTGAAGGACCCGGACTTGAGATATCGCCAGCGCTATGTGGATTTGATTATGAATCCCGATGTGAGAAAGACCTTTGAGGCGCGCTCTGCCATTATCAGATATATCAGAGAGTATCTAGATACGCGCGGCTATATGGAGGTAGAGACCCCGATTTTGCACAGCACGGCTGGCGGCGCGGCGGCGCGGCCCTTTATCACGCATCATAATACGCTGGATATTGACATGTACATGCGGATTGCCACGGAGCTACACCTGAAGCGGCTGATTGTCGGCGGTTTTGAGAAGGTCTATGAAATTGGCCGGATTTTCCGCAATGAGGGCATGGATCCCAAGCACAACCCGGAGTTTACGACCATTGAGCTTTATGAGGCGTATACGGATTACAACGGCATGATGGATTTATGCGAAAGGCTGTTTGTCTACGTCTGCGAAAAGCTGCACGGAACGACGAAAATCACCTATCAGGGCCAGGAAGTCGATTTAACCCCACCTTGGACCAGGATGACAATGGCAGAGGCAGTGAAAAAATACACGGGAGCCGATTTCAGCGCAGCAGCAGATGACGCGGCGGCCCAAGAGCTGGCAAAATCCATCGGCATGGAGGTGCAGCCGGGGCAGACCAAGGGAACGCTCCTAAGCGTAGCCTTTGAGGAGTTTGTGGAGGACAAGCTGGTGCAGCCCACCTTTATTATGGACTATCCGGTAGAGGTTTCGCCGCTGGCAAAGCGCAAGCCGGGGGAGCCGTGGCTGACGGAGCGGTTTGAGGTGTTTATGACGGCTAGAGAGATGGGCAACGCCTTTAGCGAGTTGAACGACCCGGTGGACCAACGGGCCAGATTTGAAGAGCAGGCAAGGCAGCGGGCCCAGGGCGATGAGGAAGCTCACATGATGGATGAGGATTTTGTCACCGCACTAGAATATGGCATGCCGCCGACCGGAGGCATCGGCATCGGCATTGACAGAATGGTCATGCTGCTGACGGATTCGTACTCCATTCGCGACGTGCTGCTGTTCCCCACAATGAAACCCATTGGGAAATAAGGGGAGCAAAAACCCAGTTATACGGGTTGGAGGAGCAAAGTAAAATGCTTAACGAAGCAGGATACTATCTGTAAGTAAGCTGCTCCCCGTCAAGAGGACACAGAAAAAATATAAAAATTTTTTTGGCCAGTAACTAAGTGTTGCTGGCCGCTTTTTATGCAGGAAGGCACACCTCGTGTTTTCCAATCGGCGTCAGTGTGCCCGCATCACGCTGTTTTTGCTGGCAATGTCATAACGGATGTATGATTTGTTTATTTGGACAAGCAAAACGTCTGCCATAATAGCGTTGCCACCTCAGGATACCCCAACATCTTTCTATAGGGGGACATACTTTGAGACATTCCAGCCTGTACGAGTTTGTGGTGGAAAGCTCTATTACTATGAAACAGAGAAGGAGCATCTGGATTTGCCTTAACAGCCTTGTCAAAGGTTTTGTAAACAAATTGCGCTCACTCAACACATAGAATACGATACGCCGGTAGCAGGGATTCAGAATAGCGCTCCGATAGAGTTTATGTACCTCAATGCTCTCGTACCATTTGAAGTCTGTCACATCACAAGCCATTTCGCCATAGTTTTTGCCACCGGCGATATAGGCCGATTGGAATACGTTCCTCAAATGAGGCTTCTCGTCCTTGATTTATGCAACTGCCTCCTCCTCAAAATTTTGTGGAGTTGAAATCGCTATGCGTATTATACACCTTTATCCAGTTACTGAGTGGACGAACATTTCACACCTTATATTTTTTATTTCGGAGAGACTGTCAGCCCCGCCTTTCACTTTAGTTCTAGCGTATAGACTCAGTTTTGCTGATATGGCAAAAAACCAACCGCCCCTTCTTCTTCATACCGTCTGCTCCATCTAATGAAATGCCGGGAAAGCTAGTCGTATGAAATAATTTTGTTCATTGGGAGGGAAATTTGGATGCACAGAAGCGGCTGTTTTGTTCCAAAGAGAGAAACATTTCACGCGGCAAAAGCGGCATTCCGCGAAAGAGAGCCCCCTTTTCTACGATTTTCTTTTATACTTTAATCATGTAAGAGGGATGGTTCTCTAAACCACAAGTGAGGGAAAAAAGCACTATTCCGAGTTGCTACGCCTATTCCAGCAGAAGGGCATTGACCTGTCACGCAAGGGGACAGGCTGCTGGAAGAAGGCAGGGACGACGCATAGCATGAATTGGATTCCGACTGGGAGGAGGGCGCTTTGTTCCGCCGCCGCGCTGCTCATTGCGGCGATTCTACTCTTTCTGTTCCCGAGAAAAGAATATTCGGCGGTTTCCATCGTTTTTGCCATGCTCTTCTGGCTGTCGGCTGTGGCGTTGGTTGTATGCGCGGCGCTGGCCGCACGAAGCAGTGGGAAATTGCCCCATGGAAAACCAGCCGGACGAAATAAAACCAGGTAATGTTCGAAAAGGAGAATTTGGGATGATGGATACGAGAAAACAGCAGAATCGTTTTCTGGCGATAGTATTGAGCGTCTGCATGATGCTGACCATGCTGCCAGTTGGCGCTATGACAGCGTTGGCGGCGGGGGATACAACCGTAATATCCGAAAATATTACATGGGACGCGCAGACCATATCGGACGACGTCCAAATCGCAAGTGGCGTGACGGTGACGGTAACCGGACCCATAACCATAGAGGGCGCCGTTACCATCAGCGGGGGAGGAACCATCGTCCGGGGGACCGACAGCGCGTATTTTGACATAAACAGCGGCGACAGCCTCACGCTGGACAGCGTCACCGTGGACGGGG
>DBGCIZ010000252.1:0-16959 GCA_048355355.1 Christensenellaceae bacterium
CCCTCACCATAGGCTATGAGCATATTGCCGTGCTGTGCCGCTCTCTCAAAAACAGGACGGAGATGTTTCGCCGTGTGTTCCGGCAGTATCGCATTCCCCTGGACACAGAGGAGGAGAAATACGACCCGCCCGAGGTGCTCCTCTTTGTCAGCCTGCTCAAGACTGTGGAATCCTTTGACGACGAAATCGCCCTGCTCTCCGTCATGCGCAGCTTCGTCGGCGGCTTTGACGAGGAAGAGATGGCATCCATCCGCCTGCTGGACCAGGAGGCCTCCTTTTCCGCCTGCTTTCAAGCCTATGGGGAAATTCCCGATGAGATTGGCAAAAAATGCGCGGCCCTTTTGGAAAAAATCGGCCGCTGGCGCCTCATGGCCGACAATTTGCGCCTGACGGATTTTCTCATCCTGCTCAAGGCAGAGACGGATTTCGCCCCCTACGTCCGCGCCATGGAGGGCGGTTTGCAACGGCTGGCTAACTTTAACGCCTTTTTTGAGCAGTGTCTCGAGGCCGCCAAAAAGGAGGCCGGCCTTTACGGCCTGGTTTCTTTTCTCGATGGTGTTCGAGAAAAAAATCAGTGCTACAGCACCTTAGCTGACCAGCGGCAGGAGAGCCGGGCCGTTCGCCTCATGACCATTCATAAAAGCAAAGGGCTGGAGTTTCCCGTGGTTATCCTGGCCATGGCAAATCCCTTTGCGGCCAAAAAGGAGGATCCCCTGCTCATCCATCCCGGCCTGGGCATCTGCTCTAAAATGCTGGATACGACGGAAAACCAGGAGCTTCCCTCTCAGGTCTATGCCTATTTCCGGCAAAAGACGCAGGAGGAATCCCTTTCCGAGGAGCTTCGCCTGCTCTACGTGGCCATGACCCGGGCAAAAAATATCCTGGTCATTTCCGGCTCTGTGGCCAGCACGGAAAAGCTCTTTGAAAAGTGCAGCCCCTCCTGCAGCCCCTTGGCTCTAAAAAGCACTGGCTCCATGCTCTATTGGATTATGTCTGCCCTGTTCCGCCTTCCCTGCTTTTCCGACTGGGTGCCTGCCAGCGCCTCAGTCCCTCAGGACAGGGATGCACTGAACATCCCCCACGCCATTGTGGAGCCATATGTGGAATCAGCAGCCGAGGAGGCGGAAGCCCGTCCCTCCATAGACCTCTCCCAGCTTCGGCAGCGGCTTGCCGCGGCGGCGGCCATGCCCTGCCCGGCCTTTGTGCGGACAGAGCTGCACGCACCTCCTGCCAAAATAGGCGTCAGCTCCCTGTTGCCTGCTTTTATTTGGGAGGAGCTGCACCCCGGACTGGAGGAGCCCCAGGGGCCCAGGCAGCCCTCTGGGGCGGCAGCGGGAGATATTCTCCACCTGTTTTTAGAAAAATTTGACTTTTCCGGCCGCCAAACCGTAGAGCAAATGGCCAGCGGCCTGCTGGAAAAGGGAATAATAACGAAAAAAGAGCAGACCATAATCAAAAGGTTTGCCCCTAATCTGGCCCGTTTTGCCCAAAGCTCTCTGGCAGAGCGGGTTCGCAAAGCAGAACGGGTGCTGCGAGAGGCTCCCTTTACGTTGGCAGAGCGGGCCTGCGATATCTTGCCCGGCGAGGCCTCTCAGGAGAAGGTGCTGGTTCAGGGGATTATCGACCTGGCGTTTTTAGAGGGAGGCCAGTGGGTATTAGTAGACTATAAGTCCAATATGGCAGGCCAGGACTCTCTCCCCGCTCTGACGGACCACTATCGCAAGCAAATTCGTCTCTATCGGCGGGCCTTGGAGCGCATCAGCGGCTTTGTGGTAAAGGAGGCATACCTCTACTTCATCCGTCTGGACCAGCCTGTTCTGATTACATAGCAAAGGAGGAAATGGATTATGTTAGAACCGGGAACAAAAGCACCGGATTTTCAGCTGTTTAACACAGACGGCGAGGCCGTCAGGCTTTCCGATTTTTTAGGAAAAAAGGTGGTAGTCTATTTCTACCCCAGAGATAACACCCCCGGCTGCACCAGAGAGGCCTGCGCCTTTCGCGATGCCTATAGCGCTTATGAGGCCCTTGGCGTCCCCGTCATTGGCATCAGCAAGGATTCCGTCGCCTCGCACGTTAAATTTGCCCAGAAGCACAGCCTGCCCTTCCTGCTCCTCTCCGATCCGGACAGGCAGGCCATTGAGGCCTACGACGTCTGGAAGGAAAAAAAGCTCTATGGAAAGGTCAGCTTTGGCGTTGTGCGGACTACGTATCTAATAGACGAAAACGGCGTCATTGAAAAGGCCTACGGCAAGGTTAAGCCAGACGAAAATGCCCAGGAAATTCTGGATTATTTAAAAAACAATTGATTTTCTGAGCTAGTTTTTTTCTCTTTTCGTATGTCTTAGCATCAAAGCAAGGGAGGCGCACAAAATGGCAAAATTATTTGACAAAGCTATTCTGACGGACGAGGAGCTGGCGCAGGCTAACGGCGGCGTTGAGATTAACCCGGAGCACCATTGGTATGGCAATAAATACGCAAAGTGCAACCAGTGCGGCTGCTCTGATTGGGATATTATCGGCTGCCCAAGGGTGAATTATCTGCAAATCCAGTGCAAAAAATGCGGTCATATCGAATATAGAGAGATGAAGTCCTGAGCAACGTAAAAAGGGCCGCCTGATGAAAGGCGGCTCTTTTTTCATAGAAGTGCGGCTTCTGCTACAGCTGAATCGCCTGAAGGACATACCGCAGAATGAATAGCCCTGCAACCACGTACATGACGGGATGTACCTCCCGGAATTTGCCCCGCACCATTTTAATGATGGTATAGCTGATGCACCCAAAGGCAATGCCCTCTGAAATGCTATAGGCAAAGGGCATAATGGCAATGGTAAGGAAGCAGGGAATCGCCACCTCCATATCTCCCCAGTTAATATCACGGATGCCGCCCACCATCATGACGCCCACCACCACTAAAACGGGATAGGTAGCCGCCCCGGGCACAAAGCCTAAAATGGGGGAGAGGAAAATGGCAACGATGAAGCACCCCGCCGTCACCATGCTTGTGAGCCCCGTGCGTCCACCGGCAGAGATGCCTGCGCTGGATTCGACGAAGGTCGTTACCGTAGAAGTTCCCAGCAGAGCGCCGGTAGAGGTGGCAATGGCGTCGGCCATCATGGCTCTGCCGGCATTGGGCAGCTTGCCGTCCTTTGTCAGGAAGCCGGCCTTATCGGCAGTGCCATAAAGGGTACCTAGCGTGTCGAACATGTCCACCATGGTCAGAGAAACGAGGACGGAAATCAGCGAAAAAATGGCGACGCCTATTCCCTGGTCCAACTGGAGCAGCTCGCCAAAACCGCTGAACATCTGCCCAAAGGTAGGCGCCAGAGAGGGGAAGGCGCTAAACTCCACCGCCTCCGGCAATCCCAGCGAGACGCCAAAGCCATACTGCAAAATTGCCGCCAGCGCTGAGGTGATAATAATGCTGATAAACAGCCCCCCCTTCACGTTCCAAACCACCAGGGCGATGGTAATAATCAACCCTGCAATAAAGAGAAGCACCGAGGGATCGCTGAAGTTCCCCAAGGTAACCAGGGTGCTCTCCGAGCCGACGATGACGCCGCCACTATTCAAGGCAACAATGGCGATAAACAGACCAATTCCCCCACTAATAGCCTTTTTAATGCATAGGGGGATGGCGTTGACAATGCCCTCCCGGGCGCCAGTGGCCGTAAGCAAAATAAAGATAATCCCAGAAATAAAGACTGCAGCTAAGGCTGCCTGCCAGCTATAGCCATATTGCCCGCATATCGTAAAGGCAAAAAAGGCATTGAGGCCCATGCCGGGCGCCTGCGCCAGGGGATAGTTGGAAAGCAGACCCATGAGCACCGTTCCAATGGCTGCAGAAATGCAGGTCGCCAGCATGACGGCGCCGGCATCCATCTCCACGGCTCCCAAAATGCTTGGATTGACAAAGATAATATACGCCATGGTAAAAAACGTGGTCAACCCGGCGACGACCTCTCTTCGAACAGTGGTCTTGTTTCGCTTTAAATCAAAAAAGTCTCCCTTCGGATGGATGACATTCTTTTTCTCCATTTTCCCTTCCTCCTCTTTTCATTTGTTTTAGAAATGATTGCTTTGGCAGGTCCTTCTATGTTCAGTATACACGCCTATCTGCCGGCCTTCAAGGGAACAATCCCCTTTTTCTTTCCATTATCCTTTCCTTTTGCCATAAAAAAATGCGCCCCGCTGCATTCCAGCAGAGCGCTTTTGCTTTTTAAACATAGCTGCTTCTCTCGTCCGTTATTTCAATGCCGAAAATTTTCTGTCCCCGCGTTCCTACCACGATGGTATTTTCAAAGACTGCCGGGCTGGCCTCTACATTAGAGCCCAGGTTGACGCGGTCCAGCAGTGCGCCGGTGGCGCCGTCAATCAGGAAGAGATTGCCCACGGAATCCGCCTGCACAATGGTGGCCTTGCCAGTCTGGCTGTAAACGGCAACCGGGCTGCTCCAGGCATACCGCTTCATTTTATAGCGCCAGACCTCCTTGCCGGTCCGCTTATCCAGCGCTACCAGCAGGCCGCTCCTAACCTGAGGCGTCCGGGCCACGGGGAAGATAACCAGGTTGGCAATGTTGCTCCCCTTCTTCCCTGACACACAGGTCGCCTGCACGCCGCCGGAAATTCCCGCCACTGTGTTGCAGAGGTATTTGTGAATCCAGACGTATTCTCCGTTGATGGCGTTGATTTTGAAGATGGGAACATCCCCCAGCTTCAGCCTTCTGCTCGCCGTCCAGTGGAGAGAGGTGGCAATATAAATATAGGGCACATTGTTTTCCACAGAGAATACAGGGGAGCCGTTTGTGTCGTCTGCTACGTCCTGCGCCCAGATAAGCTCCATTGTATTTAAGTCAATACACATCAGGTTGCCGCCATTGTCTGCAATGTAGATGTAGTTTTTCCAGATGACAGAGCTATCCTCCATGCCCAGCCAATAGACCTCCTCTGTGGAGCGGGCTGTCCGATAGCGCAGCTTGACCATATCCGAGGGCCGGCAGATGACGTCCCCCGTCTCTCCATCTAAAACCGTGTTCAGCTGAAAGGTGTAAAGAATGCCGTTTTCTCCCGGCTCAATCATCGTGTCTGTATGCTTGTCCACAATATGGGAGCTGTCGTAGCCGTGAAATTTCCGCAGGGAGAAGGCATCCTCGCCGCCAAATTCAAAGAGCTTCTTCCCCGAAATCAGGCTGACCGCAAAGGACCTGGCATACTGCCCCTCCTCCGGGCCGGAATCCCCCGCCCCTGTATAGATAATCGGCGCATCCTTCCGCGGGTCTACTGCGCCGGCTCCCTTAAAGGGCAGACCCAGCACCGTAGTATCCCGGGTTAGTTGGCCATCCTCAATGTCGATAAAATACAGATTGCCATCCATTGTGGAATAAATGGCCTCTGTCAGGCCCGGCTTGTTTTTCTTCTCCTCGTATCTATCCAATCTGGCCCGACACTGGTCGTCGTAGCGGATGATCAGGGGCTGGCCCGTCCAGCCGCTGCCCGTCCAATAGCCCTTGCCGTAGCCCTTTTGCAGCCTTCCCGTATCAATAGACCATTTTACTCTGAGCCGCTTGTTGACTGCGTCCAGCGTGCCATAGGCGGCCCCGCTTCTCAAATTGTCTCCGCGGAAGGTGACAATCCCCTCGTATTCTGAATAGGGTTCAGCCGGGTCGAAGTAAATCTTCTTTTTTCGCTCGTAGGTCTCTGCCGGCGCTCCATCCACCTCAAGCTCCGTCACAATGCCGAGCCGCTTGGGGTCTGAATTTTCGGTGGCATAGGGTGTGTCCTCCACTGTCACCTTTTCTCCCGTCCGGAACCGCTCCACAGAGTCAAATTTGCGGAACAGCCTGAGAAAAAAAAGGACAATGGTGTCGAGAGCCATCATAAATATTCTGAAATACCGGTTTGTTTTCATATTCTCTCTCCTGTCTCTTACTTATGCACATTATACACGAAAATAGTGCATCCTTCACCCACTTTTTTGAAAAATCCCTGCTTAGTATAGGCCGGCCTTGCGAGAAATAACCCGGGCCGCCGGAGCTTCCTTCCAGCGGCCCTGCAAGCAATCGATTTTGCTATTCCTCCTCGTCCTCCTCCATTGGCGGCAGCTTTGCAATGCAGACAACCTTGGTATCCTCGCCTACCTTCATAAGCCGGACACCTTGAGTGCTCCGCCCAATAGAAGAAATTTCACTTGTATTGACCCGGATAATCACGTTGGCATCGTTGATAATCATGATATCCTCCTGGCCATCCACCATTTTCATGCCGCAGAGCAGGCCCGTCTTCTCCGTAACCGACATGGCCTTGATGCCTACGCCGCCACGAGACTGCACCCGGTATTCACTGACCGGCGTCCGTTTGCCATAGCCGTTCTCCGTAATCACCAGCACATCCTCGCCCTGATTTACCTTGCAGGCGTCCACCACTTCGTCTCCCTGGCGCAGAGTAATGCCCTTTACACCCATGGTCACCCTGCCGGTGGGACGAACCTCCTCCTCGTCAAAGATGATGCTCATGCCGTTTTTCGTGCCCAGCATAATCTGCTCTCCCCCAAAGACCCGGGTGACAGAGATAAGCCTGTCGTCCTCTCGCAGGGCAATTGCCATCAGGCCGTTTTGCCGGATATTGCGATATTCTGAAAGAGCCGTTTTCTTTACGAGGCCATTTTTTGTCACCATAAAGAGGCAGCCATCGTCCTTTTCGCCAAAAATGGGGAACATGGCGGAAATCCGCTCGTCTGAATCCAGGTTGAGGAAGTTCACAATCGCGGAGCCCTTTGCCTGCCTGCTGCCCTCTGGCAGCTGATAGCACTTTTTCATAAACACTTTGCCCTTGGTAGTAAAGAAGAGCAAATTGTTGTGCGTCGAGGTGACGAAAATATCCTGGGGGAAGTCCTCATCCTTGGTAGAAAGGCCGGTGACTCCTCTTCCTCCCCGCTTCTGCGCCTTGTAATTATCGCTGGAGGTTCTCTTAATATACCCCTGGTGAGTCAGGGTGACGACCATCTCCTCCTCCTGAATCAGCTCGTCCAGGTCGATTTCGTCGTCTACATAGGTAATCTCCGTGCGGCGCTGGTCGCCGTACTTCTCCTTAATTTCCTCCAAATCCTGCTTGATGATATCAAGAACCATCTGCGGCGTATGGAGTACGCTCTCTAAATACTGAATCAATTCGGATAGCTTGCGGAATTCCTCGTCCAGCTTATCCCGCTCCAGGCCGGTGAGACGCTGGAGGCGCATGTCCAAAATAGCCTGGGCCTGCACGTCCGTAAAGCCAAACTGCTCCATCAAGCCTCCCCTGGCCTCTGCGCCGTCTTTAGAGGCGCGTATGAGGGAGATAATCTGGTCGATAATATCCAGGGCTTTCAGCAGGCCCTCTACAATATGAGCCCGCTTCTGCGCCTTTTCCAAATCGAATTTAGTCCGGCGGACGATAATCTCCTGCTGGTATTTAATATATTCTGCAATAATCTGCTTCAGGCTCAAGACCTTTGGCTCGCCATCCACCAATGCTATGGCGATAACGCCAAAAGTTGTCTGCATCTGGGTATGCTTATAGAGTTGATTGAGCACCACGTTGGCATTGACGCCCTTTTTCAGCGCAATGACCACCCGGATAGTGTCCGCAGATTCGTCGTTTACCTCGCTGATGCCCTCAATTTTTTTATCCCGCGCCAGCTCCTTAATATTGCTGACCATCAGCTCCTTGTTTACCTGATAGGGAATCTCCGTGACGATGATTTCGTCATGGTCCTTCACCGTCTCGATTTCCACCTTGGCGCGGATGCGGATTTTTCCCCGCCCTGTTCTATAAGCCTGGCGAATGCCGGAGACGCCGCAGACAATTCCGCCTGTGGGGAAATCCGGCCCGGGAACGTATTCCATCAGTTCTTCAATCTCTATATCTGGATTGTCAATATAGGCTTTGCAGGCGTCCACCACCTCGCCCAGATTATGGGGCGGGATGTTAGTAGCCATGCCGACGGCAATGCCACCCGTTCCGTTTACCAACAGATTTGGAAACCGGGACGGCAGCGTTACCGGCTGCATCAGGGTTTCGTCAAAATTCGGATAAAAATCCACCGTATCCTTGTCAATATCACGAATCAGCTCCATGGATATTTTAGACATACGGGCTTCCGTGTAACGCATAGCGGCGGCGCCGTCTCCATCAATGGACCCAAAGTTTCCATGGCCATCCACCAGCATATACCGGATGGAGAAATCCTGGGCCAGACGGACCAGAGCGTCGTAAATAGCCGTATCTCCATGGGGATGGTATTTACCAAGGACATCGCCCACAATACGGGCGCATTTTTTATAGGCCTTGTCCGGCGTGACGCCCAGCTCGGTCATGGAATAGATAATCCTCCTATGAACGGGCTTCAGGCCGTCCCGCACATCGGGCAGGGCAGGGCTCTGTTAATAATAACCGCCATGGCATAGGCAATGAAGGATTTTTTCATCTCCGTGCCTAAATCCACGGGCATGACTCTCAGGCTGTTATTGTTTTGATTCTGCTCTTCCAAAATAGACTCCTCCCCGGATTAAATATCCAAGTCAGCAATGAGCTTCGAATTCTGCTCGATAAATTCCCTGCGCGGCTCTACTTCGTCGCCCATCAGCATGGTAAAAATCTCATCCGCCTCCAGGGCGTTATCTGATGTGACCTTAAGAAGGGTCCGCTTGTCCTTATCCATAGTCGTATCCTTGAGCTGGTCTGCATTCATCTCGCCCAGGCCCTTATAGCGCTGCACCTCGGGCTTGACGTTCTCCCCCAGCTCGCTTAAGTAGGCTTTCAACTCGTCGTCTGTAAAGACGTATTTGTCCTCCCGCCCCTTAACTGCAATCTTAAACAGAGGGGGCTGGGCGATATAGACGTGGCCCTGCTCCACCAGGGGCCGCATATAGCGGTAAAAGAAGGTGAGGAGCAGCGTCCTGATATGGCTGCCATCTACGTCTGCATCTGTCATAATGATGATTTTGTCATACCGCAGCTTGCTCATGTCAAAATCCTCGCCAATGCCCGTGCCAAAGGCTGTAATCATGCCCTTAATTTCTGCATTGCCGAGCGCCCGGTCCAGCCGGGTTTTTTCCACATTTAAAATTTTTCCCCGCAGAGGCAGGATTGCCTGGGTCTTTCTATCCCGTCCCTTTTTTGCGGAGCCGCCGGCGCTGTCTCCCTCTACGATGAAAATCTCCCGCTCAGATACCTCCTTGCTGGAGCAATCTGCCAGCTTGTTTGGCATGGAAAACAGGCCCGCCTTTTTTCTGGTGGCCTCTCTTGCCTTTCTGGCCGCCTCTCTGGAACGCATGGCGTTGATACATTTCGCCACTATCAGCCTTCCCTGCTTTGGGTTTTCCTCCAGATACTCTCTAAGGCCCCTGGTAACCACATTTTCTACCATGGTCCGCATAAAGGAGGTGCCAAGCTTTGTCTTGGTCTGCCCCTCAAACTGAGGGTCCGGCAGCTTGACGCTGATTATAGCCACAAGGCCCTCGCGCACGTCCTCGCCGCTGAGGTTTTCCTCGTTTTCCTTAATCATGCCCACCTTTCTGCCATACTCGTTGATGACCTTAGTCAGAGCAGAGCGGAAGCCTGTCTCGTGGCTGCCACCCTCGTGGGTATTAATATTGTTGGCAAAGGAATGGATATTCTCCGTATAGCCCTCGTTATACTGCATGGCTACTTCCACAGAGTTTGGGCCATCCTCCCCCGTCATATAGATAGGCTCCTCAATCAGGGCCGTCTTTTTCCGGTTTAGATACTCTACAAAAGAGCGGATTCCCCCCTCATAGTGGTAATTCTGCTGAACTGCCGGCTCCTGCCGCTCGTCCGTCAGGGTGATACTGACTCCCTTGTTCAAAAAGGCCATTTCCCGGATTCTGCTGCGCAAAACGTCATAATCAAAGACCACAGTCTCAAAAATTTCAGGGTCCGGCCAGAACTGGATAGTAGTCCCCGTGGCCTCCGTCCTTCCAATTTCGTGAACCTCCTCTAAAGGCTCGCCGCGGGAATAGCTTTGGGACATAATTTTTCCCTCTCTGGCTACTGTAGCGACCATTTTCGTCGAAAGGGCGTTCACTACTGAAACTCCTACGCCATGGAGCCCGCCAGAGACCTTATAGCCATTGCCGCCAAATTTTCCCCCTGCGTGGAGCATAGTTAAGGCTACCTCCAGGGTAGACTTCCCCACCTGTGGATTGATGCCCGTGGGAATACCGCGCCCATCGTCTACCACCTTGGCGCTTCCGTCCTTCCCAAGGGTGACGGAAATATGGGTGCAATAGCCTGCCATAGCCTCGTCTATAGAATTATCTACAATTTCATAGACCAGATGATGAAGGCCATGCTGGTCTGTGGACCCGATATACATGCCCGGCCGTTTTCTTACCGGCTCCAGCCCCTCCAAAACCTGAATCTGACTTTCGTCATATACCTCTCTGTTCCTATCTTCCTTGCTCATGCTTTTCCTTCTTTCCGGCCTCTTTTCAACAGAGTTGCAGTAGAAATCGGGGAATCAAAGACAACCCACATCCCTCTATTTTCGGTGATGACGATGGATTTTGTCTCTCCCCCAATATGGACACATTCTGCCCGTTTCCTAATGTTCTTTAAAAAAAGGCCGGTGTCGTTACTGTCATCTGCCTTTTTTTTATCCAATATCACAATAATGTTCTTATAAGGGACGATATATCCCCCGCCCATATGGAGCATTGTTCTTCTCTTTCTCTAAAAAAACTACCTATTATATTATACACAATTTTTAAGGATTTTGAAAGCCCTTTTTTCCGCTACAACCCGCAAAAAAAAAGAATTTTTGCCGTTTTTACGGCTTTCTTGCTCAGTCTTCTGCCGCTATAATTTTCCCGCCAGATATTCGAATCAGCTTCTTCTCCCGCAGCTGGGCAGCGTCCGCCTCGTCTGTGCCGGTAATGAACACCTGATAGTCGTCCACCAGAGACAAAAGCCTCTCCCGCCGGTCTCTATCCAGCTCTGAAAATACATCGTCCAAAAGTGCCACAGGCCTGTCCTTTAGAGCAGATGAAGCCAGCTTTACAGTCGCCAGCTTAATAGCCAAAATCGCAGTCCTCTGCTGCCCCTGAGAGCCATACAGCCTGGCATCCCGGCCATTGATTAAAATGGAAAAGTCCTCATGATGAGGGCCATACATCGTAGAGCCCATCTCCCTTTCGCGCTCCAAATTTTGAGAAAGCTTTTCTAGCAGGCTCTCTTTTACATGCTCTAACGCCGCAGAAGGGCGGTAAACCAAAAAAAGCTCCTCCCTTTCTCCCGATAAAAATCTGTGAATCTTCTCCGCCTCTTTGGAAAGAGCCTCTAAAAAGCCGCTGCGCCGCTTGATAATCGGCTCTGCATAGGCGGCCAGCTGCTGGTTATATACGTCTATCAGAGCCCTATCCCCTCCGTTCATCCGCAAAGCCTTGTTTCTCTGCTTGACCACGGCGTTATAGCTAACCAGCTCATTATAATAAACAGGCCGTATTTTTGAAATTTCCATATCGAGAAGCCGCCTTCTGAGAGACGGCCCCTCTTTCACTGTCTTTAAATCCTCTGGGGAAAAAACCACCGTATTCAAAAGGCCCAGCAGCTCCCCAGTCCGCCTGAGAGGCAGGCCGTTTGAGAGAATGCTCTTTTTTCCATCCGCAAAAAGGGCAATCTCTACATTTTGAGAAAAACCGCCGCTTATAAACTGCCCCTTTAAACGAGCGCTCTTTTCCTCGTCTCGAATCAGGCGGGAATCCGGTGCGCCGCGAAAAGAGCGCCCAATAGAAAGATAACACATCGCCTCCAGCAGGTTCGTCTTTCCCTGGGCGTTTGCGCCAATCAGCATATTGACCCTAGGGCTTAAATCAGAAACCGAAGCGTCCCTGTAATTTCTGAAATTTCTCAAAAACAGCGTTTCAATTCTCATATTACTGCTGTGACGGCGTGTATTTCACCGGCGTCACCAGATAGAAGAAATCCTCCCCCTCCAAGGGCTTCAGCTTTGCCGCCTTAACAGGAGAGGTCAGCTCTATAAAGAGATATTCGTCGTCAATGGCCTTCAGCGCATCCAGCATATATTTGGCGTTAAAGGCCACTGTCATCACATCGCCCTCTAAGGACAGGGGGACACTGTCGCAGGCAGTGCCGTAATCGCTGTTAGAGGTCAACTCAGCAGAATCCGGCGTAATTTCCATAATAACCAGGTTCGAGCTATCGTCCCGGGACATGACAGAGACCATTTCAAAGCCCTTTTCCAGCTGCCGCGTCATGACGCGGATGCGCGTCTTATAATCCTGCTCAATCAAGCTCTTATAGTTGACAAACCTTCCATCCAATAGCCGCGTATAAATCAAGGTATCTGCCAGCTGAATAAAGCAGGAGCCCTCGCCAAAATAAAGGTCCACATCCTCCTCATCGTCGTTAAAAAGGCGGGCCGCATCCTTCAGCGTCTTTGCCGGGATGACGCATTTTGCCTCCGCATCCGATTCAATCACGGCCGTTTTCTTGCCCATGCGGTATCCGTCAATGGCGACAAGGGATAAAATCCCGCCCTCAGCCTCAAAGAGAATTCCCTTTAAAATCGGATTCGTATCCGTCACTGCTGCGGAAAAGGCTGTCCCGTCAATCATGTCCCGAAGAATTCCCTGCTTCACAGTGTATTTATTCCCCTCTATCTCGGGAAAGTCGGGGAACTGATCCGCGTCCATTTCGTTAATTCTCATGCTGGAGCGGCCGGCCTTGATCAAGAGGCCATCCTCTCGCTGGATGGAAACTTCTCCATCCGGAAGCTTTGCAATCATATCTGCAAGAATTTTTGCGGGGACAGCTGCCTCGCCCGGCTCTGCTACATCTGCATAGATGGTGGTTTTGATAGCTGTGACAGTATCAAAGGAATCCAGGGTTATAGTATTATCCTGAGCTTTGATATGGATACACTCTAAAATAGTTTTAATAGATTTGCTGCCGACTGCCTTCATGGCAATGGATAAGCCCTTCTGTAGGTCCTGCTTACTGCAAACGATATTCATGGCAAACTCTCTCCTGTTTCTGTTGTTATATATATTTATAGTATTAGTAGTAGGCTCTGTGGATATTGTGCAAAACTGCGTAAGGCCGCAATTTGGCAGGCTTTTTCCAGCTTTGCCGTTGTGGATGAATTCTCAATTGCCTGTCGATAAGAGCGGCAGGCATGTGGATAAAGTTTTTGAGAGAGGGCTCTGCCCCTGTTGGGGCAGGGATACTTTTCCACAGACAATTCAGAGAGTGTCAACATCCTTTCCACAGCATTATCTACGGGTTATCCACAGCGCCTCAGTTTTCCCGGATTTTCTGGATAATGTCGTTGACCGCATTTTTGATTTCAATGTCCTTTTTCATCAGGTCGGCAATCTTTTTCTGCCCGTGCATGACGGTGGTGTGATTTTTGCCGCCCAGCAACTCCCCAATATCCATATAGGAGACATCCGTCAGGGTCCGCAGCAGATACATAGTAATTTGGCGGGGAATGGCAATTTCCCGGTTGCGTCGCTCTCCCTTCAGGTCGTTTTCCGTTACCTCATAGTAGGAGCAGACTGTGCGGATAATCTGATTGGGCGTAATAGCCTTGATTACAGGCTCCGTAAAGAAATCCTTTAGGGCCTCCTCCGCAACGGAAAGGTCAATATAGGCACCAGATGCCTCGTTGTTTAAAAGCTTTGCCCTGGCGACGACTCTGGTAAGGGCGCCCTCTAAATCGCGGATATTGGTGTTCTCCTTGGAAGCGATATAGTGGAGGATTGCGTCGTCAATTTGAAAGTCGCACTTCGTTAGATTTTTAATATAGGGAACCTTGCTTTTTAAAATGGCCACTCTGGTTTCATAATCCGGCGCGCCGATATCCGTCAAAAATCCCCAGTTGAACCGGTTTAAAAGCCGCTCCTCAATAGAAGGAATTTCAGATGGGGGCTTATCAGAGGAGAAAATAATCTGCTTCTGATGCTCCCGCAGGGTGTTAAAGGTATGGAACAGCTCTGTCTGCGTTTCCTTAGCCCGGGAGATAAACTGAATATCGTCAATGAGAAGGACGTCTACTGTTCTATATTTATTGCGGAAGGAATCGTAGCGCTTTTTTTGAATGGCGTCTACATATTCGCTGGTAAAGGTCTCAGAGGTGACGTAGAGGACCTTTGCCCCTTTGTTTTTCCGAGTGATTTCATTGCCAATGGCGTGCATCAAGTGGGTTTTGCCTAATCCAACGCCGCCATAAATAAAAAGAGGATTGTAGCTCATGCCGGGTGCATCTGCTACGGCAACGCAGGCTGCATGGGCAAGCTTGTTGGAATTTCCCACGACAAAGGTATCAAAGGTATAGTAAGGATTGAGGGAAATATTGTTGCTTTCCTCCTCTGCGCGGGATTCGTTAATTTCAAGGAGAATCTGATCCAGCTCCTTTGGCGTAACGATTTTTATCTGGATGGGGTGGGGCGCATCCGTCTCACTGTCGCAAACCTGCTGCAAAATCCCATGGACATCCTGAAAAAATCTGGTGTTCAGCTGCTCCTGATAATATTCATTGGTCACTTTAAAATAATATACGCCATCGTGCTCAAATTCGGGCATCAACTGTCTGATGTAGGTGGTAAAAATAATACCGTTGTTGTTTTTTGTATAAAAGTCCTCTAATTCCGACAGGGCCTTCTCCCATAGCCTTGTAAATGACTGCATGCTCTTCATCCTTCATGTATAAGTTATCCCCAAAGGGCGCAGGTGCTTCAAAAGCGCGGCTGCAAATGTTATTTTACATGATTGTGATACTTTTGTCCATAAACTTATAGACATGATATCCACAATGTATGGCCGAGTTATCCACAAAATTGCGGTATTTTGTGGATATTTTCAAGGATATATTGAAAAATGTGTATAACTCTGTGCATAGTTGTGTATAAGTTTGTGTATATGCGGAAAATTTCTGTTGACTCTTTTATTGTCTTCCTTATATATATAAAATGTTTATAAATTATCCACTGTTATTTTTTATGCCTAAAAAAATAAAGTGCAGATAAATTCCCTAGGAGAATGGCTATTGACACGGCTTTTTAAGTTTTATATAATTATAGTCGTATTTTTATACTGTGATAATGGGGGCTTAGGTGAAAATCTAACCTTTCAGAGAATAAACAATGGATAGGAGAGGTATGAGAAAATGAAGAGGACGTATCAGCCGAAGAAGCGGCAAAGAAGCAAGGTGCATGGCTTCCGCAAGCGCATGGCCAGCAAAAACGGAAGGAACGTTTTAAAGAGGAGACGCGCAAAGGGAAGGGCAAAGCTCTCGGCGTAGGCTGAGGCAGTATAAAGTGGACAAGCTGGTCACTTTAAAAAAAAACAGGGAGTTTTCCCTGGTATACAATAGGGGCAGGTCTTATTCAACGAAAAATTTGGTGCTAATCTATTTGCCCAGAAAATATGGCCAGGTTAAGGCCGGGTTTTCCGTCAGTAAAAAGGTGGGCAAAAGCGTGATGCGCAACAAAAAGCGAAGGCAGCTGAAGGAGTGCTTCCGGCACTATCTGCCGAGAGTCGCAAAGCCTGCTCATATTGTATTTATTGCTAGAATGCCCATCGCCCAGGCGGATTTTCAGGAAATCCGGGGCGATATGGGGTATTTGCTAAAGCGGTTTGACCTATTGACGCGGAAAAAATGAAGGTACTAACGCAGCTTATCGTATTTTATCAAAAGGCGATATCGCCTTATCTGGGTAAAAATTGTAGATTCACGCCAACATGCTCTGAATATGCTATTCTGGCTATTAAAAAATACGGTGCTCTAAAGGGCTCGCTGTTGGCGATATGGCGGATTTTGCGATGCAACCCCTTTTCAAAGGGCGGATATGACCCAGTGCCGTAAGAGAGAAATGATGGAGGATGAAATTTGAGCTTTTTGAATGATAATTTTATCTCTGAGGCGATTGTCGCAGTGATAAAATGGATGTTTGAATTTATAAACGACTATTCAATCGTCATCATCCTGATTACGATTATAGTCAGGCTCGTAGTTCTTCCCTTGGATATTAAGCAGAGGAAGAATATGCGGGCTCTTTCAGGCCTGACGGCAGAGGTCGAAAACCTGAAAAAAAGATATGCAAACAATCCCAATCAGGTAAATGCAAAGGTAAATGAGCTTTATCGGGAGCGGGGGGTGAAGCCCACGGGGGGCTGCCTGCCTATGCTGCTTTCGCTGATTTTGCTGTTTGCCTTTTTCGGCTCTTTGCGGGTTATTGCAAGCGAGCAGTCCATGTCCTTAATTTTGCAGGCAGCGGAATATGGCGCTGAATCAGTAGATTTGCCTCAATGGCTTTGGGTGCATAATTTCTGGCAGCCAGATAGTGGTCTGGCGGCTGTTTTGCCAACCTCAACGGAGTTTTTAAGCTCGCTGATTGCAAATGCCAATTATATTACGCCGCAGACGATGGCAATGCTGCAAAATCACGATTTGATTAGCTTTGCTTCGGGCACGCTAACGGTAAACGAGACGGTATATTCCGCGCTGACGACAGATGTCATCAGTGCAAACGGGCTGACGGGCTTTAACAACGGCTGGTTTGGGCTTCCCCTGCTGGCAGGTGTGACTCTGTTTTTAAATCAGAAGCTGTCCACCAAGTCGCAGCCACAAAATCCACAAATGGCGGGAACGAATAAATTTATGCTGTATTTCTTCCCTATTTTTTCCGTCTACATCTGCGCCACCAGTAATGCAGCCTTTGCGCTTTACTGGATTGTTTCAAATCTCTACATGATGGCGCTGAACTTAATTTTAAACAGCTATTTTAAGAAAAAGGAGGCTGCCGGAGAAAAGCCGGTAGTGCGTAAGGATAGAAAGGTCGATTTACAATGATGGAGAGCGAATTAAAGACACTTACGATAAAGGGAAAAACAGTAGATGAGGCCATAGCCAACGGGCTAAGGGAGATGGGCCTGAGCAT
>DBGCIZ010000253.1:0-16868 GCA_048355355.1 Christensenellaceae bacterium
CGCGGACGCGTCGTCCGACGGCGCCCTGGCCACGTCCGCGCAGGCCTTGCGCGCCATGGCCGCATAGACAATGGTGGCCCGCTTGGGCCTGCCGTTTTTTCCCCCGGGGGAATAGGCGTCTCTGCTGCGCCGCTTTTTGTTGGCCGTATACAGATTGACCATAGAATCCATATTGCCGCCGGAAATTAGAAACGCCAGCCGCGGCTTTCCCAGCTTTTGATAAGCGTGAACATCTCCATAATTTGGCTGAGCAATCAGGCCTACACTATAGCCAAGGGCCGTCAGATACTTCCCCACCAGCGCATTGGCAAAGGTTGGATGGTCCACATAGGCATCCGCAGAGATTAGCACAAAATCTGGCTGCTCCACGCCCTTTTTGCGCAGCTCTTCTTTTGTAACAGGTAAAAATCCACTTTCCATGGCTTTATTATAAGCCTTTCCCTCGGCCGAATCAACTTCTCCATCCGGATTTTCAAAAAAAGAGGGCCACGCCTTTGCGCGCGCCCCTTTCATGGTTCACCGTATTTTTGCCTATTCCTCCGGAACGCCATCCTCATCATCGTAGTAGATTTCCAAAAAGGCATTCCAAGCGCCTTCCAGCTCCTCCTCTGTCTCCACGGGCAGGAACACATCCTCTTCCCCGTCCTCCTCCACCTTCATGAGGAGCACTTCGCCGTCATCCATGCCTTCCAGAGGCTCGACGGGCAGCAGCGCTACATAGAATGCTTCACCGTATTCAAAGGTCAGCAGGTGCTCAAACTGCACCGTTTCCCCCTCATCGTCGATGAGCTCGATAATATTCTCGTTCAAAACTTCATTTTCACTCATGGGTTTACCTCTCTATCTTTGATTGCCCAGAGAGTCAAGATATCCCTGAAGGATTGTGACTGCCGCCACCTTATCAATGACCTTCCTGCGCTTTTGGCGGCTCATGTCCGCCTGTATGAGCACTTTTTCAGAGAGCACCGTCGTCAGCCGCTCGTCTGAAAAAATAACCTCCGTGCCGCATGCCTCCCCAACCTTAGCTGCGAAGTCCTTTACCTTTTCGGCCTGAAAGCCCTCTGTCCCGTCCATATTCAATGGCAGCCCACAGACAATGGCGCTACATCCGTTTTGCTGATAAAGGCTGGCAATATGGGCAATATCCTCGCTTTCCTCCCGCCTGGTATAGGTCTCCAGGCCCTGGGCCGTAATCATCAGCAAATCCGACATGGCAATGCCGATTCGCTTGTCTCCTACATCCAGCCCCATCACTCGCTTATATTCCAACAGGCTTACCTCTCTGCTTCCTAATCTAAATGGCGGATATATTCGGAGACAATCTCCTCCAAAAGCTCGTCTCTATCCAGCCGGGTTATTAGCTTCCGCGCGCCGTTATGGCTGGTAATATAGGTGGGGTCACCCGAGGTAATATACCCAACCAGCTGATTGAGAGGGTCGTAGCCCTTTTCTTCCATTGCGTCGCAAGCCAGCTTGATAATGCCCCTCACCGGGTTTTCTACATCCTTGGAGAGAACAAATGTCGTCGTCTGGTCCAGCTTTTTCATCTCAATATCCCCCCTCTTTTACACAATTATATAGTATATCTAAACCTATTTCAACCGTTATAATTGCCTTGCGGAAAAAAAGAAACAGGGACTGCCACCCTGGGTGTCCCTCTTCGAAATAGTTTGAGGCCGCCCGCTTTTCGAGCAGCCTCCCGCAGCGTTTTACCTGGCCAGCTTGTTTAACGTGCAGTTAATGGCCCGCCTTCCCTTTTTTACGGCTTTTCTCATATGTGGCTTGAGATATGGCATAGAAGCCGCCGTAGCGATTGCGCCGGTCAGGCAGCCTGCCATCATGCCCACAACAAAAGCTCCTTTCATGGAAAACACCCCTCTCTTGATTCACTTGAACGAGTATATCGTTTACCCATATTTTGTGTCAAAAGAGGAAAACTACTACATGAAAATTTTGTTATTTTTTTATTGCCGCAGCTGCGCGACAATTCCCTTTAAAATCTTCACCGCCTGCCGAACCTCCTCCGCAGTATTCTCCCTGCCCAGGGTAAACCGCAGAGCGCCCTTTGCCTGCCTCGGCGGTATTCCCATGGAAATCAAAACATGGGAGGGTTCTATGGAGCCGGAGGTGCAGGCCGATCCGCCGGAGCAGGCTACTCCCTCCAAATCGAGCTTAATCAACGCCGCCTCCGATTCTATCCCCTCAAACAGCATATTGATATTTCCCGGGATTCTATTTACTGGGTCTCCGTTTAGCGTCGCGCCCGGAATCTGCTCTGCAATCAGCGCAATCATTTCCTCCCGGAGGGCCGTCAGCCGCTCAGACTCCTGTTCCATCTCCTCTAGCGCCAGCCGCAGCGCCTCTCCCATGCCTACGATAGAGGCCACATTTTCCGTCCCGCCGCGGTGCTTCCGCTCCTGGGCGCCGCCATTCAGCAAATTTTCTATTTTCACGCCCCTTCGGATGTATAATGCGCCGACACCCTTCGGTCCGTTAAATTTATGGGCCGAAAGGGAAAGCAGGTCAATATTCTGCCTCTCCACGTCGATTGGGATATGCCCTGCCGCCTGAACGGCGTCCGTATGAAAGAGAATGCCCCGCTCCCTTGCCATGGCGCCGATTTGCGCCACCTGGTTGATAGTTCCCACCTCGTTATTTGCCATCATCACCGAAATCAGAATCGTGTCTGTTCGAACAGCCTGCTCGACTGCCTCCGCAGAAATCCTTCCCAATGAGTCTGGCGCCACATAGGTGACTTCAAAGCCCAGCCGCTCCATTATTTCAAATTGACGCAGGACGGCGTGGTGTTCTGTCTGAGATGTAATCATATGGCGGCCCTTTTCCCTATTTGCCAGCGCCGCTCCCCAGATAGCCCAGTTATCGCTTTCCGTTCCGCAGCCAGTAAAAAAAATTTCCCTGGAAAACTGCGCTCCAATAGCCTTGGCCACCTTTGCCCTGGCGTCCTCTACGGCCTTTCTGGCTTCCCTTCCGATGCCGTAAACGCTGGAAGGGTTCCCATAGATAGTATCAAGGTACGGAAGCATAGCGTCCCGTACCTCTTTTCTTATTTTCGTAGTCGCTCCATTATCAAGATAAATCATATCGCATCATCTCGCAGCCGAGAATCCTCCTTGTTCTAAATACTTCGTCGCGCGCTTCTCATGTTGACGTTCAACACCAATCCGATGGCAATCATCGTCGTCAGCATATTGGAGCCGCCCGCGCTCACCATGGGAAGCGGGATGCCCGTAACGGGCATAATGCCGATATTCATGCCGATGTTTTCGAATATGTGAAACATCAGCATAAAACTTACACCTAGTATAATATATGCGCCAAAATTGTCCTTGGCACGCAAGGATAGCTGCACCATGCGAAAAACCAAAAACATGTATAGCAATATTAACACAAGTGCGCCAATAAACCCGACTGCCTCCGTAGTAGAGGAAAAAATGAAGTCCGTCTGCTGCTCCGGCAGATAGTTAGAGCGCTGGGTCAGCAGATCCTCATTAAACAGCCCCTTGCCCGTAATGCCGCCGGAAGACGCCACAATTTTGGAGCGGGAAACCTGCATGCCATCCCCTACGCCCGTAGTATCCAGGCTGGGGTCGAGAAAAATCCTGATTCTCTGGCGCTGCCATGGCTCCATAATCAGCCAGGCAATGGGCAGCATGGCCAAAAACGCCAGCGCACAGATGCCCATAATCTTCAAGCTGGTTTTTGCCATAAACATGAGCCCTACCAGAATAAACATATAAACAATGGCCGTGCCCCAGTCCGGCTGCAGCATAATCAGCACCATGGGGATAATAAACCGCCAAACAATCGGCAGAAGCTCACGAAATTTCGTAATCCCATCTGGCTTTCCCTCTGTAATCTTTGCGAACTCCTTTGCCAGGACGATAATAATGGCTACTTTGCAAAGCTCTGCCGGCTGAAAGCCAAAGCCGCCAATGGTAAACCAGCCGGTAACGCCTCTGTTATTATCGCCAAAGAGCAGCACCGCCAGCAGCAGGGCCACAGAGCACCAGTAAATGATATTGGAAAAATCTCTCAAATTATTGTAATCGACCAGCAATAGGATTGCAATCGCCACAACGCCGATGAGGAAGAAGACCAGCTGCATGCCGCTAGTGGAGAAGTTTAGGGATTGAATTACCTCCCAAAAGGTAGCGTCCTCCCCTACGTCAATGGTGGATGTAGCATTGGTAACGGCGATAAAGCCAAACAGGACAATCATCAGCACAATGCCCATCATGAGCCAATCGATATTTTTCAGATTTTGTTTATTAAAAACGCTTCTAAACATGCAGGTCCCCGTCTCTGGTATTTTGGCGCCGTCCTTCAAGATGCCGGCGCAACTCGCTTTCGCCTATTATACAATACGCAGTCAAATATTGCAATTGTGTCACAATATATTTACAATTATGACAGCATAAATTGCGGCAGGCCACGCAGCCTGCCGCTTCGCTTTAATACCGGTTTCTTCCCATCTTTTTCACCTTTCGGATGGGAATGTTCGCTACCAGCTCCGTGGTAGTCCCTTCCCCCATATTCTGGCTTCGCTTGATATCCAGCTCAAACTCCTCTTCGTCAATTTCAATATATTTTGATATGACCATCAGGATATCCCGCTTCATCATCTCCAAAATTTCATTATTAGACCCTGTGCCAGCTCGGTCATAGGTCAGAACCAGCTTGAGCCTGTCCTTTGCCACTGCGCTGGATTTTGCTTTTCTCCCTCGAAACAGTCCCATTCTTCTCCTCCCCGTCAGTTGCCGCCAAACATCTTCCTCAGTCTTGCCCCAAAGGAAACCTTCTCCTTTAAGTCCATCAGGGGAATGTCCTTACCTAAAATTCTCTGCACCACGTTCCTGTAGGCCATCCCTGCCCGGGACTTCTGGTCGGTTACCGCTGGCTCGCCTAAATTGCTGGAGCGCAAAATCAGCTTGTCCTCGGGGACAACGCCAATTAAGTCAATGCCCAAAATTTCAAGCGTATCGTCAATGGCCAGCATATCTCCCTTTTTCACCAAATCCATATCCAGCCGGTTTATCAGCAGCCGTACATCGTTGATATCCGAGGCGGAGAGCAGGCCGATAATTCTATCCGCATCCCGCACGGAGGAAACCTCTGGCACGGTGACGACAATGGCGCTGTTTGCCCCGGCAACTGCGTTTTGGAAGCCCCGCTCGATGCCTGCCGGGCAGTCGATTAACACATAATCAAAATTGGCCTTCAGTTCCTCTACAATCGCCTTCATCTGCTCTGGGGAGACGGCCATCTTGTCTCTCGTCTGCGCTGCCGGGATGAGAAACAGCTTGTCATACCGCTTGTCCTTAATCAGCGCCTGGCGCAGCTTGCAGGTTCCCTCGACCACGTCCACCAAATCAAATACGATTCTATTTTCCAGGCCCAGCACCACATCCAGGTTGCGCAGCCCAATATCCGTATCGATTAAAACCACACTCTTGCCGCATGCCGCCAGCCCGACGCCCAGGTTTGCCGTCGTCGTGGTCTTGCCGACGCCGCCCTTGCCCGACGTCACTACAATGACATTCTCCATCTCATTTCTCCTTCAATCAATTATCAGCCCACCGGCTGGACGACAATGTCGTCACCGTTAAACGTCACCATTTCCGCCCCGTCTATCTTCCGCTTTGACGGGATGATGGCAATCTTTCCCGCAATGCGCACCTGCTGAGGCAACAGGGCCGTCGCCACAATGCAAACATCCTTCCTTCCGAAGGCGCCAGCGTGAACCAGGCCCCTCAGTTTGCCGATGACGATGATGGAGCCTCCCGCAATGACCTCTGCCCCTGCGTTTACGTCCCCAATGATGACGATATCCTCTTTGCATTCAACGCGCTGCCCGTTTCGGACGGTATGGCGGATAAACAGGGTCTTTTCTGAAATCTCCCCTTCCCCGCGGCTCACATTCATCCTATGGACGGCTATTCTTTCCTTCGGCGGCGCCTCTCGCTTCTGTGGCGCAGGCGCCTCTTCATCGCCTGCAAAGGCCACCTTTTTGATAAAAAAATCCGCCTCCAGCATTCGCTTCAGCTCCCGCTTTTGCAGCTCCGTAAATTCCTTGCCGAAAATGACAACCTCTTTCGCCCCTCTGTAGAAGGCCCGGTTGGCGCTGAGCTTATCGGCAATGGCATCCCGCAGGTCGTGAAAGCTTTTCGTGCCGTCCAGCCAAAACTCAAGCCCGCCATTGACGCTCTTGATTGTAACCAAATCCAATTCTCCTCCATATACACAAAAAATCTGTGCACAAAGACATTATAAAGCATGTTTGCCCTTACTGCAAACGTATTTTGCAGAAAATCAGGAGATTCCCCCTAATGAGAGGAAACCTCCTCTTATCCGCCAAAATTTTCGCTGCCTTAGTCCACCAAATCTACGTAGGGCAAGTCAATATGTTTCGTCTCAATCGTCAGGCCGTCCAGATATTCCAGGCTGTTATTTTTGCCCGTCTGAAATACCAGCTTATAGGCCCAAAGCGCCTGATGCCGAATGCCCAGCTTTTTATTTATCCGCCTGTTTCCGTATTTGTCGTCCCCTAAAACGGGATGCCCTGCGTAGGCCATGTGCGCCCTGATTTGGTGCGTCCTTCCCGTAACCAGCTCTACATCAATCCTGGAAAGCCTTCCGTTTGTCTCCTCCGTCTGATATCGGGTTACGATGGGAACTGCCTCCCGAGATGGGGAGCGCACCACCTTCACCCTGGCGTTTCTGGCATCCTTAATCAGATAATCGTGCAGCTCCGCACGTCCGTCCCCCGTATCTCCGATAACAATGGCTTTATAGAACTTTCGGATTCTGCGCTGGCGAATCGCCTGGGTCAGATGCTCAAAGGCATACTGGCTTTTGCCCACTATGAGCAGGCCGCCGGTAAAGTGGTCCAGCCTATGGCACACATAGGGCACGGACAGCGTATCCACGTTATATTCCCCTGTGTCCTTCATATAGCTGACCGCCACATCGTACATAGTCGGTTTGCCGTCCTTCCTATCCGGAATGCTGGAGATGCCTTGAGGCTTGTTGAAAATCACCATCAGCTCGTCCTCGTAAACCACCTCCGGCTTGGGAAGAAAATCCTTGATTCCGTCGGCAATATAGAGCTCGATGATGTCCCCCTCAAAAATGTCCGTATCCTTTTTCGTTCTCGTGCCGTTGACTCGAATGTCTCCCTTTCTGAGCAGGCCGGCAATTCTGCTCCGCTTCATTTCCGGCAGCATGTCGCCGATACAACGGGTTAGGGTTTCACCATTCTGCCCCTCCGGAACTACCAGTTTCAGCATTTACATTTTCCCTCTTCCAATCAAATTTCCCTCTCGCGTTGTGGCGTGGCCTGCCGCCCAGCTCGCCGCCAGCGCAGGCTCCCGCCTGATTCTATTCTTCCTCTCTCGAATAATCCACCTCAATATACCGCGTCTGCTCGCCCTTCCAGGTGACGTCAATGCTCGCCGTGGGGCCAGAGCGTTGCTTCGCGATGATGATTTTGGACTTTCCTCCCGTCGCGCCATCCTCTGCATAATAATCGTCTCGATGCAGGAAGATGACTACGTCCGCGTCCTGCTCGATAGAGCCGGATTCCCGCAGGTCCGAAAGCATGGGACGCTTATTCTCCCGCTTCTCCGTAGCTCTCGAAAGCTGGGAAAGCACCATAATGGGGACGGACAGCTCCCTTGCCATAACCTTTAGCGAGCGGGTCAGCATGGAAACCTCCAGCTGACGGTTCTCTACCCTGCCCCCCATGGTCATCAGCTGCAAATAGTCTACTACAACCAGACCCAAATCTCCCCGCAAGTCCTGCCGCAGCCGGCGCAGCTTGGCCAGCATCTCCGTCGGGCCAATGGAGGGCGTATCGTCAATATAAATACTGGATTCCTCCAAGGGGCCCAATGCGTCAAAGAGCCGGTAAAAATCGCCTGACTTCAGCGCGCCTCGGGTTCTCGTCTTTTGCGCATCTACATTGGCGCCCGAGCAGATGAGGCGGGAGGCCAGCTGGTCTCCGCTCATTTCCAGCGAAAAGAAGGCCACCGGCTTTTTCACCTTAACGCCAATATGCTCCACAATGTTGAGAGCAAAGCTGGTCTTGCCCATGCCGGGGCGCCCAGCTACAATAATCAACTGATTGGGCTGCAGGCCCGAAAGGGTTTTATCCATCAGCTTGAACCCGGTGGATACGCCCAACAGGCCCTCCTCGGCACTGCTGACCTTGCTAATCATCTCGTAGCTCTCCATCAGATAGCGCCGAATATGGGTCAAGCCGCTTGCATCGCTGCCGTCTGAAATTTTATAAATCAAGTCGCCCGCTGCGCTGAGCGCCTCTCTGGCGGGGAACTCCTGGCGGAATGCCATGTCTGAAATCATGCCGGCGGCGTCAATCAGCTTCCGCAGCAGGGCCTTTTCCTTCACAATATCAATATATACGCTGATATTGCTGGTGGAGGGCACCTTCTGGGTCAGCTCCGTCAGATAGGTCAGCTCCTCTAAGCTCAGCCTATCCCCCTGCTCCAGCCGCTCCGTCACTGTCACCAGGTCGATAGGCTTGCCCTGCGAGGCCAACTCTTCCATGGCAGAATAGATATTTCTGTTTTGCTGGGAATAAAATTCCTCCGCACGCAGCTTCTCCATTGCCTGGAGCACGCACCGCTCTGAAAGCAGCATAGCGCCTAAAATAGACTGCTCTGCCTCCTGGCTGCTGGGGGGAACCCGATTGAGCAAATCGGCCATCTCCGCCTCCCTATTTTACGACGCGGATTTTAATGGGCACGGCAACCTCTGCATAAAGCTTAAGGGACGCGTCGTATTCGCCCAGCTCCTTGATGTTTTCCTTCAAAACAATCTTCTTTTTATCAATCGTCACGCCATAGGCCGCCTGAATTGCCTCTGCGATTTCCGCGCTGGTAATGGAGCCAAACAGCCTGGTTCCCTCGCCGCACTTGCCCTTCACCTCTAAAATCTTGTTTTTCAGCTGCTCTCCCAAGTCGACAGCCTGCTGCTTTTCTACGGCCTTGCGGTGCTCCTGTGCATTCTTTGCCACCTTTGCCGCATTGAGGTTGGCAGCGCTGGCTTCCTTCGCCAGATTTTTAGGAAAGAGAAAGTTTCTGGCGTAGCCGTCGCTTACGTTGACGATATCTCCCTTCTTGCCCTTGCCCTTCACATCTTCATTTAAAATTACTTTCATCTATATAACCTCCTGTTTCTATAGTTGATTGTTCTTAATATAATCCTTAATCTGTGCCTCCAGCTGCCGCCGCGCCTCTGCCAGCGGCATACCGCTCAGCTGCACGCCCGCAATGGTGGCGTGTCCGCCGCCGCCCATGCGCTCCAAAATCAACTGCACGTTGACCACCCCTAGAGACCTGCCGCTAATCAGCACCCGTTCCCCATCCTCCGCCAGGACGAAGCTGGCCGTCACGCCCTTAATGCCCAGCAGAGCGTCCGCAGACTGTGCCGCCAGGAGCGCGCTGTTTTTGCTTTTTTTCGGGCACTCTGAAACGGCAATGCCCTTCTCTACAGTGGCCGCCTCTACTACCGCAGCCCTGGCCACAAAGGTATCTAGGTCATCCTGGTAGAGAATCTTTACCGTGGTAGTGTCCGCGCCAGATTTCCGCAGATAGGATGCAGCCTCAAAGGTGCGCACACCCGTCTTAAAGGAAAAGCTTTTTGTATCAATCATGAGCCCAGCCAGCAGCGCCTCTGCCTCCAGGGGAGTGGGCTTCACCCGCTCGGAAAAATACTGCATGACCTCTGTCACCATTTCCGCAGTAGACGAGGCATATGGCTCATGGTAAAACAGGGCTGCGCCGGTAATACTGCCGGTTCCCTTGAGATGGTGGTCGATAACCACAATATTCTCCGTATCCTCGAGCAGCCATGGCGCCATGACATGGTCCTTCACCTGCGTATCCACAACCACCATCATAGAGCGGTTATCAATCAGCATATGGGCCTTGGCCGGCGTAATAAATATCTCCTTATATCGCTTTTTAATCTCCGCCACCGCGCCGGCGATGGAGGCGTTTGGCTTATCCAAAATCATGTAAGTCCGTTTGCCCAGGACTCTGGCGCAGGCCACAATGCCCAAGGCTGAGCCGATGCAGTCCATGTCTGGATTTTCATGGCCCATGATGAACACATCCTGGCACTGCTCCATCAGGCTGCGGAATGCCTTGGAGACGGACCTAGTCCGCACCCGGCTGCGAACCTCCACCGCGCGCTGCACGCCGCCGTAAAAGGAATAGCCCTTTGCGTCCTTCACCACTGCCTGGTCGCCGCCCCGCCCTCTGGCTAAGTCCAGCGCCTGCAGGGCATAGGTCTCTGAATGGGACATCGTATCCCCCGCCCCCACCGCAATGCTGAGAGTGGGGCTTTGGCCATTGGAAGCCTTAATATCCCGCACCTGATCCAGAATTTGGAACCGGGACTCTTGTATGGTCAGCAGGTGCTTATGCTCAAAGCAAAGCAGGTAGCGGTCACCTGCGTATTTCAAAATCATGCCCTGGTATTTATTTGCGAAGTCCTCTACCAGCCTGTCTATCTTGGAATCTAGGAAGGACATCTCTGACGTAGTCAGCTCGCTGTGAAACACCCCGTGGCTGTCTATCTCTATAAAACAGACCACCGGCAGCACTGACCGGTTCACGTCCACCGTGCGGATGACCTTTTCCTTATCGATGAGACGGAGGATTTTAAAAAAGCTCCCCTCAAATCTAATGTTGGCCAGATCTCGGGTGTATTTTCTGCCGTTAACGGTGATAATCTTGCTTTTATCCGGCTTGGCCAGCTCTGGCAGGATTTTAAAGATATTCCGCCCCTCCGCGCCCGTTCCGAACAGGGTTGCCGCAACGGGGTTTTGCCACATAATTCTGTCGTGGGTATCCAGAATCACCGTAGGGATGGCCGCAGAGTTGATATATTCCTCAAACATGGTTTCCCTGCTTAAAATAGAAGAAACCTTTGCCATTCTCTTTTTTCTGCGGATGCTGTGGATACAGATAATTCCCTCCCCCAACACAACCAGCGCGCCAAACACCGCATACCTGGCCACCGTGTTTTCAATAAACAGGACCGCGCCCAAAGCCGCCAGCAGCAAGACCGCCAGCGCAGCACTAACGCTGTTATATCCAAAAGATCGTCCCAATTGAATGACCTCCCTAATTGCGTTGGCGTTCCCGTATGCGAATCAACTGCTCGAGCAGCCCGACCCACATAACAATCGACAGGAAGAATATCCCTACTAAAATGACAATGAACCAGCAGATCCCCTTGGATTTCACCTTTGGCAGCAGGAACCAGTAGATTAACGAGAGCCCCTGAATGGAGAAAGCCCATTGCGTCACGGCCAGAAGGGCATAGGCTGCGAAATAGAGCTGCGTCCACTGAGCCAGCAACGCAACCTCCCCCAAAATAAAGGAGATGACAAAATACGGGGCTACGCTCCTTGGCAAAATAAAGCCTCCAAAGGACGGAATAGGCGCTACGCTGCATCCGCGCCGCTTTGCCAATGCCCGCGGGGCAAGATATCCCAAAAGGCCGCTGGCCACTGCATAGCTGACGCCCAGACTTGGCAGGCTATTGGCTAATACCGCCCGAAGCGCATCGACCCCGGCCGGCTCCGTCACATAAGCTGCCATCTGCTCGTGGCTCCATGTTGCCAGGTTTTGCAGGAATACAATGGCGCTCATATTTCCCTGAGCGACCTCCATAGAGCCAACCATGGCATACAATATCGCGCTCCCCGCGAAGGATTCCTCCGCGTATCCCAACAGCTGGGAGGTAACCGCGGAGAGGAAATCCGTCCCCGTCATCAGCGCAACTGCGCCCATAATCGCTCCCAAGCCAACCATGGCGCCGCCGCAGGCGCAGGCAATGCTCAAAAAGGGCCGCGCCCTTTTTTTGATGGCAATGCCACATACGCAGGAGACTAGCACCACGGGGATCCCCAAAAGCGCCCAAAGCCAACTAAACACCAGGCAGGGCAGCAATACGGATAGCACCGTAAAGGCCAGCCCAGCCCCCACACCAAACCTCTGCCAGGCATAGATGGCGGGCAGAGGCACCGCCACAAGCAGAAGAGGAAGGTATGCGCTCCCCAGGGACGCCACCAGCAATGCTGCCAGCACGATGAAAAATTCCCCGATGTTTATCCTTTTAGCGTTCCCCATGGTTTCACTCCTATTCCCGCTCTGCATACGAATCCCATATTACAAATTACGTTTTAGTATAGCACAATTCCCGCCCGATAGCAACGGCGGACGGTAGAAAAATTCTCGCCGCCCCCTGTCAGCAGGCAGCAAAGGAAATGTCTGCGAAAAAGCAGGCTTCAAGCCTTACTCCCCTTGGGCCCATATAAAAATGCCGCACAGCTTCCCATGCGGCATTTGCAGCGGCCGGCTTATTCCGCAGCATCCTCTGCCCACCGGCTACGCCCGATTTCGTAAATATCTGCCCCCGTGCAGTCTACCCCCACGATGGCAGGAAAATCCTTCACAGTCACCCTGCGGACAGCCTCCGCCCCTAAGTCCTCATAGGCTACAATCTCCGCCGCAGTCATCGATTTGGAAATCAGCGCGCCTGCGCCTCCTGTGGCAACGAAATAAACGGCCTTGTTCCGCTTCATGGCCGCCACCACATCCGGCCCGATTTTTCCCTTTCCGATGGCCGCCCTCTGCCCATTGTCGTAAAGCAGGGGCGCATATTGGTCCATTCTGCCTGCGGTAGTGGGGCCGCAGGAATTCATCACCTGCCCCGGCCTTTGCGGGCATGGGCCAGCGTAGTAAATCACTGCCCCCTCCAGGTCAAAGGGCAGCGGTTCCCCTGCCTTGAGCGCCGCGCAGAGCCGCTTGTGGGCAGCATCCCGCGCCGTGTAGATGACGCCGCTTAGGGAGACCACGTCCCCCGCGCGCAGCTTCTCAAGCTCCTTTTCCTCCAAGGGTATCGTTAATGGAATCATTCTGTCTCTCCCCCGTTAAATCGTTGTTTCACTATGCCGCAGAGCGTGGCAGCAGTAGTTCACCGCCACGGGCAGCCCTGCCAGATGGGTGGGATGCTCCTTCGCATGGACGGCCAGGCAGTAGTTTCTGCCCCCAATCCCCATGGGGCCCATGCCCAGCCCGTTAATGCGCTCCTTCACCCGCTGCTCCAATTCCGCCAGAACAGGGTCTTCACTGGGCGCTCCAATGGGACGCAGCAACTGCTCCTTTGCCATCAGCGCCGCCAGCTCGAAGGTTCCGCCAATGCCCACGCCCAGCACAACCGGCGGGCATGGATTCCCCCCCGCCCTGCGCGCGGTGTCTACAATAAAATCCTCTATTCCCTCTATCCCCTGAGACGGCTTCAGCATGGCAATGGCGCTCATATTTTCGCTGCCAAAGCCCTTTGGCGCAGCCACGAGCCGCACCCGGTCTCCCGGCGTCAGCCTGACGTGGACTACAGCCGGCGTATTATCCCCCGTATTTTTCCGCTCCAGCGCGGTCAACACGGATTTTCTAAAGTATCCCTCCTGGTATGCCTCTCGGACGCCCCGGTTCACCGCCTCGTAAAAATCCCCGGCAATGTGAACCTCCTGTCCGATTTCTGCGAACACCACTGCCATGCCCGTGTCCTGGCAGTAGGGAATTTGCTCCTTCAGGGCGATTTTCCCGTTTTCCTCCAGCTGACGGAGAACTTCCCTTCCCTGCTCCGAGGGCTCCGTCTCCGCCGCATTGGCGATGGCCTCAATGACCTCCTTTGGCGGGCATAGACATGCCTCCAAAAACAGCTGGCGAACCGCCTGCGCAATTTCTTCGCTCTCAATTTCCCGCATGATTTCTTCCTTTCCCGTGCAAGGCGCGAAATCCGGGCAGTCTGCCCGCTCCCCTTGCAGCCTAAGGCTATTTTAGCTGAAATCCGCCGCCGTGTAAATAGAGCCCGCCGCCCTACGGCATCCTGCTTTTGTGTAACCATAAGAAAAAGATAGGCAAATCCCACATCATATTGTATAATATGAGGCGGAGGTTTACTATGAGTTTGAGTATTGCGCCGCTTTTCAGCAGCTCTAGCGGCAACTGCACCTTTATCTGTTCTGAAAAGTGCTCGCTTTTGGTAGATGCGGGCCTTGCCGGAAAATATATTGAGCAGGCCTTAAGCGCCATTGGCCGATCCCCGGCGGAGCTTTCCGCCATTTTAGTGACCCATGAGCATATGGACCATATTAAGGGAGTGGGCGTGTTGTCCCGTCGGTATGGCATCCCCGTCTATGCAAATGAGGAGACCTGGGGCGAGATGGAGGGCAAAATCGGCCCAATTCCTCTCAAAAATATGCGTGTGATTGACGAAAACGATTTTTTCCTCTCTGATATTTGCGTCACACCCATTCCCATTTCTCACGATGCCGCCCGGCCCTTTGGCTATTCCTTTGTCTGTGGCAAGCCGAAGATTTCTATTCTAACAGATACGGGAAAATTCACCCGTGAGATGCTCTGCGCCCTGGGTGGCTCCAATATTGTCATGCTGGAGGCTAACCACGATGTGGATATGCTGAAAAACGGCTCCTATCCATATCGGCTCAAAAAGCGTATCCTCTCCACCCACGGCCATCTCTCTAACGACGACGCCGGGACGGCTGCCGTCAGTCTGGCGGAGCGAGGCACCAAGGGCATCATCCTGGCGCATCTCAGCAAGGAGAATAACGAGGAGTCTATCGCCTACGGCACCGTATCCCAGAGTTTGACCGCCGCAGGCATCGTCCCCGCCAAGGACATTGCTCTCAAAACCACAAAAAAATACCAGGTCACCGGCCTGTATACCCTGAAATGAGGGATAAGCCATGCTAAAAATGCGAATCATCAGTGTAGGAAAGCTGAAGGAAAAATACTGGCAGGCGGCTCAGGCGGAGTACGAAAAAATGCTCCGGCGTTTTTGTCGGCTGGAAATTATCGAGCTGGCGGACGAGCCTACCCCAGAGCAGCCCTCCCAGGCCGAGCGGGCTGCCGTATTGAAAAAGGAAGGCGAACGCATTCGCCGGGCCTGCGCCGGATACGACGTCGTCATCCCCCTTGCCATCGAGGGGCAGGAATACGATTCCCCCGGCTTTGCTCGGGCTCTTCAGCAGCATATGGATGTTGGGCGCTCTATCTGTTTTATTATCGGCGGTTCCCTTGGCATCGAGGAGGCCATTAAGGAAGAGGCCGGGCTGCTCATCTCCCTCTCCCGCCTGACCTTTCCCCATCGCTTTGCCAGAATTGCCCTGCTAGAGCAGCTCTTTCGTGCGTTCAAGATTATCAACGGCGAAAGCTACCATAAATAGTCGCCGCTTTTCCGGAAATCATAGGCTTTCCTCCCTGATTTTTGTAGACAAACGGCGCAATTTAGATTATGATTAAAAAACAGGCAATTTTAGGCCTGCCTTGTGTCTAGGGGGCGCAAATTGTCATGGATTATCTCTGTTTGAAAGGAACGGTTGTATGGATTCAAAAAACACCTCGTCTGAGGTAGTCACATCAAAAAATTTTTTGCAGGAGATTATAGACGCTGACCTTGCCAGCGGCAAATGTTCGTCTATTGTCACCCGTTTTCCGCCGGAGCCCAATGGCTACCTGCACATCGGCCATGCCAAGGCCATCTGCATCAATTTCGGCCTGGCGGAGCAATATCACGGCAAATGCCATCTGCGCTATGACGATACCAACCCCGCTAAGGAGGACGAGGAATACGTCCGCAGCATTGAGGAGGATATTAAATGGTTGGGCTTCTCCTGGGATCAGAAGCTTTACGCCTCTGATTATTTTGAATTTATGTACGAATGTGCCGTCCGGCTGATCCGCAAGGGGCTGGCATTTGTTTGCGACCTTTCTGCTGACGAAATCCGCGAATACCGCGGCACCTTGACAGAGCCGGGGCGCCCCAGTCCCTATCGGAATCGGACAGTGGAGGAAAACCTGGCCCTCTTCGCCGCCATGCGGGAGGGAAAGTTTGCCGACGGCGAAAAGGTGCTGCGGGCTAAAATCGACATGGCCTCCCCTAACGTCAACATGCGGGATCCTGTCATCTACCGCATCTCCCACGCTATCCATCATAGGACGGGCAGCCAGTGGGTCATCTACCCCATGTACGACTTTGCCCACCCCCTGGAAGATGCCTACGAAAAGGTAACGCATTCCATCTGTACGTTGGAATTTGAGGATCATAGACCTCTTTACGACTGGGTCATCGCCAATACGGATTGCGGCGCAACGCCCCATCAGTACGAATTTGCCCGGCTCAACCTGACCCAGACCATTATGAGCAAGCGCTATTTAAAGCGCCTTGTGGATGAAAAGGTCGTCTCCGGTTGGGATGACCCCCGCATGCCTACTATTTCCGGGCTGCGCCGCCGCGGTTATACGCCCGCATCCATCCGGGATTTTTGCGAGCGTATCGGCGTCGCCAAGGCCAACAGCGAGGTGGATGTTCGCCTTCTGGAGCACTGCGTCCGGGAGGATTTAAACGCCAAGGCCCCCCGCCTCATGGGTGTGCTTCGTCCCCTCCGCCTGACGATTGAAAATTACCCCGACGGGCAGATAGAGGAGTTTGACGCCGAGGATTTGCCCGGCTCCGGCCAAACCCATAAGGTGACCTTCTCCAAGCACCTTTTTATCGAACAGGAGGACTTCCGCGAGGAGGCGCCCAATAAGAAATACTTCCGGCTGGCTGTGGGCAAAGAGGTTCGGCTGAAAAATGCCTATATCATCAAATGCGAACGGGTGGAAAAGGACGAAAACGGCAATGTTGTCAACGTCATCTGCACCTATGACCCGCTTTCCAAATCCGGCGACGTCAACGCCTCCCGCAAAATCAAGGGAACGCTCCACTGGGTGGAGGAATCTACGGCG
>DBGCIZ010000254.1:0-2835 GCA_048355355.1 Christensenellaceae bacterium
CGGACTATCTTTTCTATAGCCATGCAGAGGATGACTGCCTGGCCGAGGCCATCTATCTGGCCATGATTCCCTTCATCGCCCGGCTTATGGCCAACAAGGGAGAATTTACCGGCTACGAGGCCTTCATGAGCCAGCTCAAGCCCATGGCCTCCTACCTCATCAAGGCCAAGGAGCAGTTTGAAGATCGCTGCATCGCCCTGGCCGCCAAGCATAAGGACACGGATTATCACATGATTGTGGGCAGCGGCAACGTCTGGGGCGAGGCCTATGAATACGCCATGTGTATTCTGGAGGAAATGCAGTGGATTAAGACCAAGTCCATTCATGCGGCGGAGTTCTTCCACGGCACCATTGAGCTTTTGGAGGAGGATACCAGCATGATTCTCTTCTATGGCGAGGACGAAACCCGTCCCCTCATGGACAGGGTGCTCCGCTTCGCAGAGAAGGTGACCAAAAACATCTTTATTTTCGATACCAAAGAAATCGAGCTTCCGGTGGACAGCGAATTCCGCAAATACCTGAGCCCCATGCTGATTTACGCCATTACGGACCGCTTCAGCACGCATCTGGCCAAGGAGCGGAACCATCCTCTGGAGACCCGCCGCTACTATCGTCAGATGGAGTATTAATCTAGCCCCAGAGCGCGAGGAGGAGCCAGCCATGCTGAAAGTAATCGGAATTGGCGACAATGTAGTCGACCGCTATCTCCATAAGGGTATCTACTACCCGGGCGGCAATTCGCTCAACTTTGCCGTCTTTGCCCGGCAGCTGGGCTATGAAGCTGCCTACATGGGCGTTTTAGCCAACGATGCGGAGGGCCGGCAAATTTGCTATGCCCTGCGGGCACTGGGGGTGGATTATTCCCATAGCCCTATTGTAGATGGCGAGACGGGCCGCTCCTCCACTCAGCTGGTGAATGGCGACCGGGTCATCGTCACTGGCGACGACGAATACGGCGCCGTCAAGGCCAATCCTCTGGTTCTGTCTCCCCAGGATTTATCCTACATCTCTACCTTTGACGTCGTCCATTCCAGCTGCTATAGCTTTGCTGAGAGCCAGCTGGCAAAAATCAAGGCCACGGGCGTTCCTCTGGTCTACGATTTTTCCGACGAATGGGATGTGGAGACGCTCAAGGCCATCTGTCCAGATATCACCATCGCCTTTTTTTCCGGCAAAAAGCTGCCGGAGGATGCATTGCGCGAGGCCCTGGCCCTCTGTATTCAGGAGGGCTGTGCTCTGGCGCTCTGCACCAGGGGCCGCCATGGCGCCTTGGCCACAGTAGACGGCGTGCATTTCTATAGCAAGACGCCCTATAACCCGGATGGCACTGTGGTAGACACTCTGGGCGCGGGGGATTCCTTCCTTACTGGCTTTCTCACCACCTATATCCTGGGGAAAAAGCAGCTTCGTTCCCTCACGGCAGATACTCCTTGCATGACAGAGGCAGACCAGGCGGACTTTACCGACTCTCTGCTGCACCACAGTATGAGCGTTGGCAATGCCCTTGCCATCCGCAACTGCATGGTCGATGGCGCCTTTGGCTATGGGAAGCCTATTGTAGATTAGAGTCACGGATCATAGAAAATCACTGTAAAACCGGTGCAGCCTTCTTGCCGCATCGGTTTTTCTCTTCTCATCGCCTCTCTCTATTAAAAAAACCGCCATTTCTGGCGGTTTTCATCCTTTTTTACTCTACCGAAAAGGTAATAGCCGCAAAGCAGCTCTCCGCTTCCTCCTGGGATGCCTCGCTGCCCAGCATCACACCCGTGCTGGAGCCATTCACCTCTACCACATAGTTGTAGCCCGTGCCGGAATCGCCATCATATTGGAAAAAGAGATAGGTGTTTCCGTCCTTTTCTCCCTGTTCCAGCAGCTGCACGCCCTCTGGCGGGGCCTCTGTCAGCGCCGTCTCATAGGCCTGAAAATTTTCCTGCGTCATAAAGGCGCCTACCAGCACTGCCTCGCCATCCTTAGATACCGTAAAGGGAACCTGTCCATCCTGGGAATACCCTGCCTTGGCGTCTACAGTGACGGATATGCTGTCTCCCGTATCCACCTCATAGGTCATCGTCGTGGTCAGGTAAGTCGTGCATGCCCCCAGCAGCAGAGTTGCCGCAAGAACCGCGACCAGGCATATCATTTTCTTCATCGCGCTTTCTCTCCTTCCGCGGGCTCTATTCAGCCTGGCTCTTCTGAATAAAATTCCAGGACGTGCGGCACATGTCCTCCAGGCTCCGCTCGGCCTGCCAGCCCAGCTCTCTGTGGGCCTTTTCTGCGTTGGCGTAAAACTCCGCAATGTCCCCCGCCCTTCTCGGCTTGATTTCATAGGGAATTTTCACGCCGTTGGCCTTTTCGAAAGCCTTCACCACGTCCAGCACGCTGTAGCCCACGCCCGTGCCCAGATTGTAGATGTCCACCGTGCCGCCCTCGGTCCGGTCCAGCTTTTCAATGGCCTTCAAGTGTCCCTTGGCCAGGTCTACTACGTGAATATAATCCCGGACGCCCGTGCCAACGTGGGTGGGATAGTCGTCCCCAAAACACCCAGCTTTTCCAGCTTTCCCGCACCCACCTGGGTGATGTAAGGCATCAGGTTGTTGGGGATGCCGTTGGGGTTCTCCCCGATAAGGCCGCTATCGTGGGCACCGATTGGGTTAAAGTACCGCAGCAGCGACACCTTCCAGCGGCTATCTGCCGTGTGCATATCCGTGAGAATCTGCTCAATCATCACCTTCGTGTAGCCATATGGGCTGGTGGCCGACGTGGGCATGCCCTCCACATAGGGGATGGGATTGTTGCATCCGTATACCGTCGCCGAAGAGCTGAAAACAATTTCCC
>DBGCIZ010000255.1:0-2132 GCA_048355355.1 Christensenellaceae bacterium
AGACCTGCCGGCTGGGCACAGCCATAGCCTTTGTGATTAGCCTGTTAATTTTTGCCCTGGTTCAGCTGTTCCCTGAGGCAGTCTTGCGGCTGTTTGACGACGACCCGGAGATGATTGCCAACGGCGTGGAGTATATGCGCTCCTTCAGCATCGACTATCTGCTGACGCCAGCCCTGTTCTGCTATAATGGCCTGTTTATCGCCTCTGGACATACGAATTTTTCCCTTCTCAACAACGCCCTTTCTGCCGTCATTCTGCGGGCCCCCATGGCAGTGATTTTAGGCACAACGCTGGGAATGGGGTTGACAGGCGTGGGCCTAGCCGTTCCAATTGCATCCTTTGGCTCTCTGCTGCTGGTCATCTGGTTTTATCTGACCAAGCGCTGGACGGTGAATGTGGTAGATAAGGCGTCGCCGCCGGCGGCTGCACTTGAAAAGGAATAAAAAAACGCCGGCTCAGCCAATCAAATGCTGCGCCGGCTGATTTTATTTCAGGAAACAGCCTGGGTCATAAGCTCGCAAATTGCATTGGAGAAGGCCACGGGATCCTCAATGGTCATCCCCGCCATGAGCAGCGCCTGGTCGTAAAGCAGAGAGGCGTAGCTGCCAATTTGCTCCGAATCGGCCGCGTAGGCCTTGGCCAGGGCCTGAAAGACGGGATGCTCCGCATTAATCTCCAAAACTCGCTCTGCCTTCACCTTCCTATCGTTGGGCATGGCGTTGAGCACCTTTTCCATTTCCAGAGAAAGCTCGCCATCGCTAATCAGGCAAACCGGATGCGTCTTTAAACGGGAAGAGAGGCGAACCTCTTTCACCTTGCCCTCCAGGGCCTTGGAGAGCCCTTCCAGCAGAGCCTTGTTTTCCTCGGATTTCTTCTCAATCTCGGCCTTTTCCTCCTCTGTCTCCAGGCCTAAATCCTTGTCGGAGACGGATTTAAAAGTCTTTTCCTCGTATGCGCCCAGAATCTTTACGGCAAATTCGTCAACATCGTCCGTCATGCAGAGAATATCATAGCCCTTTTCCCGGACGGCATCCGTCTGGGGAAGGGAGCTGATTTTGGCCACCGTCTCGCCGCAGGCATAGTAAATGTATTTCTGGTCCTCTGCCATCTGCTCTACATACTCCTTCAGGGAGACCAGCTTATTCTCCTTCAGGGAATGGAAAAGAATCAAGTCCTTCAGGTCGTCCTTGTGCAGCCCGAAGTCCGCATAGACGCCGTATTTTAGCTGGAGCCCAAAGCTATTGAAAAATTCCTCGTATTTTGCCCGGTCGTCCTTCATCAGCTTCGTCAGCTCAGCGCGGATTTTTTTCTCAATATTTTTGGCTATGGTTTTCAGCTGCCGGTCATGCTGCAAAATTTCCCGGGAGATATTCAGGGAAAAATCGGAGGAATCTACAATGCCCTTGACAAAGGCAAAATAGTCCGGCAGCAAATCGGCGCATTTTTCCATAATCAGGACGCCGTTAGAGTAAAGCTGAAGCCCCTTTTCATAGTTCTTAGTGTAATAGTCATAGGGCAGGCGAGAGGGGATGTAGAGCAATGCATTGTAGGTCACTGCGCCCTCTACCTTGGTGTTGATGACCTTAAGAGGGTCGGCAAAGTCGAAAAACTTGTCCTTATAGAAGTTGTTGTAATCCTCGTCGGTCACCTCAGCCTTGTTTTTCCGCCAGATAGGAATCATGCTGTTGAGGGTGACCTCCTCTGTATAGGTCTCGTATTCTCCCTCTGCGCCCTCCTTGGGCCGGGATTTCTCCATGTTCATCAAAATCGGATAGTGAATATAGTCGGAGTATTTCTTTACCAGAGAGGAAAGCTGATACTGGTCTAAAAATTCGCTGTACTTTTCCTCCTCTGTGTCATCCCGCAGGTATAGGGTGATGATAGTGCCATTGCCCTCCATTTCGCAGGGAGAGATGGTGTATCCATCCTCGCCGGTGGACTGCCAAAGCCAAGCCTCCTCGGCGCCAAAGGCCCTGGACTTCACCTCAATGCGCTTACTAACCATGAAAGCAGAGTAAAAGCCTACGCCAAACTGGCCGATAATTTCGGCAATATCGCTATCCTCATGAGATTTCTTGAAATCTAATGTGCCGCTTTTAGCAATGGTGCCCAGATTTTCAATCAGCTCCTCC
>DBGCIZ010000256.1:0-14705 GCA_048355355.1 Christensenellaceae bacterium
GCTCCGCCGGTATACAGGTAGGTTGCTCCTCTGGCAATCTGCATCATGCCCATGGTGACGACGAAGGGCGGCGCACCTACGTAAGAAATGATGACCCCGCTGACGGCGCCACAGAGCGCGCCAATGGCAATGGCGATCAGAAACGGCACAATAAGGGGCATATTCATATCCGTATGGGTAAAATCTGTGCCGATGGCGCCGGCCAGGGCCAGCACCGCGCCTACGCTCAGGTCAATGCCACCCGTGATGATGACGAAGGTCATGCCAATAGCAATGATACCGTTGATGGAAATCTGCCGCAGCACCGTGACGATGTTTGCCCCGGAGACAAAATTCCCCTCCGTCAGCGCAGCCAGGAAGGCAACGATAACGACAAAGACAATATAGATGCCATAGGTGCTTACAATTGATTTGAGTGTAATCCTTTTCTTTGCTATTTTTTCCATTTTTCTTCCCTTTCCTTGTCTTTCTATCTAACCAACATTTCGTCTATCTTTAACCATCGTACCCAATAATTTGCGCCTGGCTGACTTCGTCCCTGTTGTAAATTCCCTTCATAGCGCCTTCCCGCATAACCAGAATTCTGTCGCTCATGCCGAGTATCTCCGGCATTTCAGAGGAGACCATGATGACGGTCTTTCCGTTGGCCACCATCTCCTCCATCAGGCCGTAAATCTCTGCCTTGGCGCCGACGTCAATGCCGCGGGTCGGCTCATCTAGAATCAGAATATCTGCGTCGGTCAGCATCCATTTGGCCAGAACCACCTTCTGCTGATTTCCGCCGGAGAGGGTGCCTGCCTGGCGCTTTAAGCTGTTTGTCTTGACCTGCAGCTTCTCCGCATATTCCCGGCAGACGGTGGTCTCCTGCTTGGTTTTTACCAGGCCCGCCTTGCAAAGGTGCTTCAGCCAGGAGATGGAGATGTTAAAGCTGATGGGCAGCCCCAAAAAGAGGCCGTATTTTTTTCTATCCTCTGTGGCCAGGGCAATCCTGTTTTCAATGGCATCCCGAACGGATTTGATGTGGATTTCCTTGCCATCCTTATAGATTTTTCCTGCCGTAGCCGGGCGCATGCCCACGATAGTCTCCACCATCTCGGTACGGCCCGAGCCTACCAGCCCGGAGATTCCCAAAATTTCGCCCCGCCGCACCTCAAAACTGATATCGCGAAAGGCGCTTCCAGAGGAAAGCCCCTCTACCTTCAAAACTACCTCCCCTGGCTCTACCTTCTTTTTGTCGTAAAGATTTTCCAGAGGCCGGCCCACCATCATCTCCACCAGCTCCTGCTCCGTCACATCCTTGGTTTCCCCGGAGCCAATGTACCTTCCATCCCGAAAGACGGAGTATTCGTCCGTTATGGCGAAGATTTCCTCCATTTTGTGAGAGATGTATATGACGCTGATGCCGTTTTCCCGCAGGGAGCTGACAATGTGGAACAGCTTTTGAATCTCCGATTCTGAAAGGGCCGAGGTAGGCTCATCCATAATAATTAGCTTGATATTCTGGGAGATTGCCTTGGCGATTTCCACCATCTGCCGCTTTGCCTGGCTCAGATTGCGCATTTTATCCGAAGCGCGGATGCCGTCAATGGACCATTTTTGCAGCAGCTCGTTTGTCTCCCGCTCGGTCTGCTTTTTGCTGACCAGCCCGGCCTTGCTCTTTGGGTACCTCCCCATATAGATATTGTCCGCAACGGTCATGTCCGGGATGGTCATCAGCTCCTGATGAATCATGGAAATGCCCAGGGAGCGTGCCAGCACTGGGTTCATGTTTTCCATGGGCTTCCCCTCGAATTTGATGCTCCCGCCGGGGTCCTTGGTATGGATGCCAAAGATAATCTTCATCAGGGTAGACTTCCCCGCGCCGTTTTCGCCCAGCAGCGCGTGGACCGTCCCTCGCCTGATTTTCAGGCTGACCTCATCCAGGGCTTTTACGCCGGGGAAGGTTTTGGAGACGCCTTCAATTTCCAACAAGAAATTAGTGTTATCACTCATAGCTTTTCACTCCGTCGTCTATGGTCTTTTAAATTGTCTGAAAATAAGTCCCGATACAAAATCCACTTGCAGAAGTGTTTCACGTTTTCACGTTGTGCCTTGATAGTATCACATCCCCCACGGTAAAGATATATACCTGAAATAAGCCTTATCGTGGCAAATTACAACACTGCACATGCCTTTATTTAATGTTCTAAGTGTCAAATTCGAATATTTTGCGCGATTTTCGAAATACTAACCGAATAAATATGGTATGATAAATAACAACATCCCTATGAAATGATATCTCGCTTTGTTCCCCAGAGCGACAAACAGCAACCAGGAGAATACAACATGAGCAAAATTCCCAACGATATTTTCGTACAATTAAAAAAGGATGCTAAGATATTGCAGCAAAGAGCCCGGTCTGGCTATTCCACCAAGCTTATGCCCTATCCTGTGCCGCCTCATACAAAAGGGCATATTGTCATGTGGGCCTATGATGGTAAGTTGATTTCTGGTAAAACACGCGAGCGGGAATTTTTTTCGTTTCAATATATATACAAAGGGAATGTAAACGAAAATATTGCGGGAAAACTGGTTCCCATGCACGAAAAGGATATGCTGCTGGTTCAGCCCAATGTGCGCCATGGCGTATCCCACGAGGGGCTCTCCCCCGTTCGCAAGGATACCTGCGTCATCTATTTCGCGTTGAAAAAGGAATACGTCCTCCAGCAATTTCTCCATTTTGTCCCAGAACAGACCAAAATGCTGGAGTTTTTTCTCAATCCCTTCAGCAGTAATAATGTAGGACAATATCTTATCTTGCAGGGCGGAAACAGCGTCCATATCCATGACATTGTCGGCATGATTATCTCCGAATATGTAGAGCGCAAGCCCTATTATCGCAATATTCTCAATGATCTTTTTGCCACTCTTATCGTCTTACTCAGCCGGGACAGCGTCATGCTGAATGCAGACATCAAGCGCAACAACACCATTTCCCAAATTCTCAGCTACCTGAGCGAGAACTGCATTCATGCCGATCTGCAAACCACGGCCAAGGAATTTGGCTATCACCCCAATTATCTGAGCGCCCTGCTCCGCAAGGAGACGGGCAAGAACTTCTCCGTTCTCATCCGCGACTATCGCCTGGAGAAGGCCTGCTTTATGATTGCCAACTCTGAAATTCCCATTAATGAGGTGGCCCGGCTGGTGGGCTATTCCAACACCAGCCATTTTTACAAAACCTTTCGGGAAAAATACGGCGTCATGCCCTCCAGCTTTCGATAAAAAAGGCGGCCCTAAGCCGCCTCTTTTATTTCTGCCTTCGCCTGCGAATGATATTCTCCATATTTGCGCAGGCCTCTTCCCAGGCGGAGGAGGGATGGGGTTCGTAGGTCCGAATCGGGGACGAATTGCGCACCACCTCTCGCAGCTGCGCAAGTCCGTGAATTTCCCCCAGGGCCATGGCCTGGGTCAGCAGGTTGCCCATGCAGGCTGCCTCCTGGGGCCCTGCCGTCACTGGGCGGCCTACGCAATCCGCTGTAAATTCGTTCATCAGCTCGCTTTGAATGCCTCCCCCCACCAGATATAGATGCCTGAGGGGGCGTCCCCTCAGCCCTTCCAAAAAGTCCATGGTCCAGCGGTATTTGATGGCTAGCCCCTCGTAAATGCTGCGGGCCACCTCCCCAACCGTCTCCGGAATGGGCTGCCCCGTCTCCCTGCAATAGCCCTTGACGGAATCCACCATGCTGGAGACGCCGAAAAAGGCGCTGTCGTCCGGGTCGATGTAAGAGCGCAGGGGCGGCGCCTCTCTGGCCGCAGCGTCAATCTCGTCGTAGCTCAGGTCCATGCCCTGCCGCTTCCACTGCTTTTTGCACTCCTGAATGATCCAGAGGCCCACAATATTTTTCAGGCATCGCACTCCACCCTGCACTGTCCCTTCGTTGGAGATAGCATTATCATACATGTCGTCCAAAAAGATAGGCTGCTCCGCCTCCACCCCAAAGAGGGACCAGGTTCCCGTCGAGCAAAAGGCATAGTCCTCCTCCCCGGGTAGGGCGGGGACTGCGGCGCAGGCTGAGGCGGTATCGTGGGAGCCCACGGCAGCATAGGCTACCCGCCCCACCCCCGTCTCCTCTGCCAGGCTTCCCTTCAGGCTGCCAGACAAGGTCCCCGCCGGGAGCACAGGCTGGCAAATCCGTCTGGGGATATTGAGCCTATCCAGCAGCTCCCAGTCCCAGTCTCTGTTCGTCTGGTGATACATCATGGTGGTGGTGGAAATGGTATACTCGCTGTGTAGCTCTCCTGTGAAAAAGAAGGCCAGCAAATCGGGAATCATCAGCAGCGCCCTGGCATTTTCAATGGCCGGGTCGCCCTCATGCACGCGGCGGCACACCTGGTAAAGCGTATTGATGGAGTAGCTGGCGTTGCCCGTCCGGCGAAACAGCTCCCTGCCTGGCACAATTCGATGCACCCGCTCCACGTCCTCCTGAGTCGTGTGCCGCGCGCTGCGGGCATTGGCCAGCAGCTGCCCGTTTTTGTCCACCAGGCCATAGTCGTTTCCCCAGGCGTCTATGCCAAAGGCAGCTAGCTCCCCTGCGCTCAGGCGGCATTGCTGAAACGCCTGCTTCATGTTGGCGTAAATGTGCAGCACATCCCAGTAAACCATGCCCCCCATTTCAATATAGCTGTTGGGGAAGCGGTGCACCTCCTTCATGGAAATGCTCGTCCCGTCAAAGTGGCCTAAAATGCCGCGCCCATTGCTGGAGCCTAAATCAAAGGCAAGTAAATTCATCGTGTGTTTCAATGCTCTGTCCTCAAAATCAGTGGCGTAGGTGGTCGTTCCCTGCCGTTTTTTCCGTATGCCCGGCAGGTGCGCTTCGAAGTTTGCCCTTATTTTAGCATCTGGCCTCTTCGTGTCAAGGCTGGCCTGCGCCGCAAAAAGGCCCCGTTTCCAGCCCGTTTTTATAGCCGAAAACAGCTTCCCCCTCCCGGCGTAGGCTTTTTAAAAAACTCCCGTTTTTCCCGAGCTCTCGCGGTTTTTCCTCCTGACGCGGCCCGCCTTAAATTGATTATGATTTGACAGTATTGTTGTTATCCTTCTGCGCTCCTTACCTTGGCTTTTGACATGCAACTCGTTAACATATCGCCTTCCCGGCAGCCCGCCCCCTTTGACACCTTCTCCCCTGGCGGATACAATCAACCTAACTTGCAGATTCCGTGGCTTCTACGCCGCACCACGAAAACAGAACCGTTGAAAAAATCCACGCAGAATAACAACTTTACTTCAGGAGGAATTACCATGACATATGCAAAGCGCCTCGAGCAGGAGACTCCAACCCGTTTTCTCGTCAACAATCCGACCCCCGGCGAGGTCCGCGCAGCGCTGGATATCGGCGGCGTTGTAGGCATCGCCACCAACGGCAACTATCTGCTCCGTATGCTGACCCATCCAGAGACAAAGGAGGATACCATCGCGCTGGTAGACCGGCTGATTGGGGAGGGCGTTGAGGACGACCAGGCTCTGGCCGGGCTTTGCGCCCAGCAAGTGGTAAAAAATGTGGCGGAAATTATCCTGCCCCTGTTTGAAGAGACCGAGGGGACTCTGGGTTGGACTGCCATCCAGGGCAACCCCAATTACGACACAGACTACGACTTTATCGTCAACGAGGCAAAGCGCTTTTATACTGCCTCCCCCAACATTCGGTGCAAATTCCCCGCCACGCCTGCCGCGCTTCAGGGGCTGGAGACGTGCACCGCTATGGGTAAGGCCACCTTGGCCACCTGCGGCTTTTCCGTCCAGTACGGCATGGACGCCTTTGAGGCATATCAGCGGGGCTGCCAGGCCTTTGGCGGTTCGGTGCCTCAGTTGTACGTCACTACTCTCTGCGGGCACATTGACGAGTACACGGAAAAATACCTGAAGGCCCGGGGCTTGACCCTGAGCCAGGCAGCCTTGGAGGCCTGCGGCAATCAGCTGGCAAAGGAGCTATACCGCATCCGCGAGGAAAGGTATGCCGGCGTCAATGCCCGGGTCCTTGGCGGCTGCCGCGCTTATTATCACTTCACCGAGATGGTCCCCGGCGATATGCTGGTGACCGTCAACTACGACTTTATCGAAATGCTCAACGAGAAGAATTTGCCTCTCGACCGTCGTATCGACCAGTATCCCAGTGCCGACGTGCTGGATGAGCTGCGCGCCAAGCTCCCCTATTTTGCATATATGGTCGACCCGGAAAGCAAAATCTATGCGCACTGGTCTGAAATCCCTACGGCCCGCTATTTCCGCAATTACGTGCGCCGCGGCTGGAACCAGGCGGTCAGCATCATTGCCGAGCGCCGGACCATTCTCCGCTAGCCATGGCCGGGAGGATACCGCTATGAACCTTTGCAACGGATTTTCCCTGATGGACTACGCCCGGCAGCGGGGCTATGTGCTGCCCGCGTTTAACACCACCAATCTGGAGATGACCATTGCCATCGCCAAGGGGCTGGATGCAGCCGGAATCCCCGGCTACATTCAGATTTCCTCTAACAACCTGCGCCTCTCCTCGCCCAGGGTCATTGCCGAAATCGCCCGCTTTATCCTGAAAAGCTGCCGGACGCCCATCGGCCTCCATCTGGACCATGGGAAGTCCTTTGAGCATGTGCAGGCCTGCGTGGAGGCCGGTTTTACCTCTGTTATGATAGACACTTCTGCCCTGCCCTACGAGGCCAACGTCCGCGAGGTAGCGCGGGTCGTCCAATACTGCCACAGGCATGATGTCCCTGTAGAGGCGGAGCTGGGCACCCTACCCGGCAAGGAGGACGACTTGGTCTCCGGCGACCAGAAGACCGATCCCGCCATCGTCCCCGCCTTTGTGCGAGACTCCGGCTGCGATACCCTGGCCGTCTCCGTAGGCAATATTCATGGTCTGGATGCACCGCCTCAGATTGACCTGCCCCTGTTGCGGCAGATTGCTGCTGTGTGCCCTGTGCCTCTGGTGCTCCATGGGGGCTCCGGCATCCCGGGAGATGTCATCGCCGAGGCGAAGCAGTGCGGCCTGATAAAAATCAACTACGGCGCGGCCATCCGCAAGGAGTTTATCTCCACCTTTGGCCGGGCCTATGAGTCAGACCATAACGAGCATGACGTCATCCACCTGAGCCTTGCCGCGGTGAGAAATATTGCCGAGACCGTCAAGTCTATCGCCCTGGGCATCAACCGCCCGCAGAGAGGATGATGCAGCATGGAGCAGCGCTTTCTCGGCATCGACCTGGGTACCTCAGAGGCCAAAGCCGTCCTCATAGACGGCAGCGGGCAAGTTCTTCTGCAGGAGAGCGCCCCTTATCGTCCCATGGCGCCCCGCCCCGGCTGGATGGAAATAGAGCCAGAGGTCTGGTTTCAGGCGGTAACCTCCTGCCTGCGGCGGCTTTTGCGCCAGAGCGACCCGGCCTCCGTCTGCGCCATTGGCCTCACCGGCCAGATGCACAGCACCGTCTTTTTGGACGAAGCGGCCCATCCTGTGCGTCCCGCCATTTTGTGGAACGACCTCCGCTCGGCGGACCTGGTGCCTCCGTTGAAGAGGGCTTTAGCTGCCGCCGGACAGCTGCCCCAAATCGAAAAAATTTTGGCCGCCGGCAGCCCCGCCGCCAGCCTGCTCTGGCTCAAAAAAAACGAGCCGGCGTCCTTTGCCCGGCTCGATCAATTCGTCATCGGGCCGGGCTACCTTGCCGCCCGGCTCACCGGCCATTTTGTCACGGACTACACCCTTGCCTCCACCTCCTCTCTTTACGACGCAGAGCGGCGCCAATGGGCTCCGTTTATGCAGGAGCTGCTGGGCCTGCCCCAGAGGATTTTTCCCCAGGTGCTGGGCAGCGCCCAGCCTGCGGGGACGCTTCTGCCCGAGGTGGCAGACTGGCTCGGCCTTAACCCGGCGATTCCCGTGCTTGTCGGCGTGGGGGATAATCCTGCCGCAGCGCTGGCCGCTGGCATAGCAAGCGATGGCGAGCCGCTGCTTTCTCTCGGCACAGCCGGCGTCTACACCGTGCTGCACAAGGGGACCATTGCGCCTCAAAAGGGCAAGCCCATCCTTTTTTCAGCAGACGGCCGGCAGTTTGTCTCCCTGGTGCAGGGCACCATTGACTCCTGCGCCACCTGCCTCAACTGGCTTCTGGGGACGGTCTTTGAAGGGGGCGATTTCGCAGCTTTTGAGGCATCCATAGATCCCAGACAGCCTGGCGCGCCTGGCCTTCTGTTTTATCCCCATTTTCAGGGGGATAAAACCGTCCATGCCGACTCCGGGCTTCGCGGGGCCTTTTTCGGCCTGAGCGCCGGGATTTCCCGGGTGGATTTATATCGCGCCGTTTTGGAGGGCATCTGCTTTGCCGTTCGCCAGCTTCGCGATACGCTGGGCCTGGCTCCCGGCCTCAACGTGCCTCTGAAAACCATCGGCGGCGGCAGCAAAAGCCGGGTCTGGATGCAGCTTTTGGCGGATATTCTGGAGCAGCCTGTGGCCGTCATGGGAAGGGGTGTCAGCGCGGCCGTTGGCGCGGCCTCCCTGGCAGTAGGGCTTTCGCAGCGGCCGGCGACGCCACAGCGCATTTTCTCGCCCAACCCAGCCATGGCATCCCATTATCGCCAGGCATACGGCCATTATCTGCGCATTTACGGCGTACTTCAGGAAATTTCCGGCAAAAAATGAGCATCTATTCTCTGCGCGGCAAAGCAATTTTGTGTTAAAGTCACAAGCAAAATAAAACAAGAAAGAAGGGATATACTATGTCAATACGTTGGGGTTTTGTCGGCTCCGGGCGTCTCATTCCCCGGTTTATGGGCGGCCTGCAGCAGGTGCCCGAGGCTGTGCCCGCCGCTATCTTTTCGCCACACCGGGAGCATGTCCAGGCCATGGCGGAGCACTACCACATTGCGCAGGTGTTTGACGATTTCGAGCAGTTTCTCGCCGAAGCTCAGATCGATATCGCCCATATTGCCCTGCCGCATCACCTGCACATGGAATACGCCCAGCGATGCCTTCAGGCGAAAATCCCTACGCTCTGCGAAAAGCCCCTCTGCGCTAACGCAAAAATGGCGCGAGAGCTGATTCAGTGCGCCCGGGAAAACGATACCTTTTTGGCAGAGGGCTTCTGGTCCCGCTATTTTCCCATTTCCCGGCAGCTCAAGCAGTGGCTCCAGGAGGGGCGGATTGGCAAGGTGGTTGGGCTCAACATCGCCATGTCCATGAAGGTGCCCTTTGCAGCGGATGACCGTCTTTTCGATGTCAACCAGGCTGGCGGCGCCATGGCAGACATGGGGATTTATCCGCTTGCCTTTGCAGACTCCGTCTTTGGCCGGCCGCCGCAGCAGGTAACCGCCCTTTCCAGCGTCACCGGCGGCATTGACGACAATATCGGCGTGGTGATGAAATACGACCAGGGCGAAATAGCCGTCTTTTACGTCAGCTTTCACAGCAACGGCAAGGACCGGGCCACCATCTACGGCACAGAGGGCATGATTGAAATTTTTGAAAACTACTGGCGCCCCCGCTCCATGAAAATGACCTGCCGGGACGGCATCATTGACTTCAACTGTCCCGAGGTAGCTGACGACACTGTCTACGGCACCTCTGAGGTGTCCTTCCACGGAGAGGGCTTCCAATTCGAAATCCGCGCCCTGCACGATTACCTTCGCCAGGGGCTGAAGGAGTCCCCCGAAATCCCGCTGGAAAAGTCTCTCGAGATTATCTCCGTGTGCGACGAAATCCGGCGGCAGATAGGCGTCGTATTCCCCTTCGATTGAGCAAAAAAAATTGAGCAAAAAAATCAGGCGGCAAGTGCCGCCCGTCACTGTCCCAGAGAGCTGAGAGCCAGCCGGCAGATTTTCTCCGCGCCCTCACGGCCCTCCTCTGGGGCATATTTTTTTGCGAAGGCCCTCACGGCCTCATAGTCGTAATCCTGCTCCAGGGCTTTCGCCAGCTGAGCAGCCTGGCGAAAGACGCAGCCCGGCAGCTCTGCAAACAAATCCATATTGAGGCCCACACTCTCCTCATATTCCTCTAAATCGTAAACATAGAGGTAGACCGCCTTGCCCAAGGCCGCCGCCTCGATAGAGATGGCGGAATAATCCGTAATCACGATGTCTGCCGCGGGAAGCAGCTCTGAAGCGGAATATTCCCGGCACTGCAAGGCCCGGCCGTCCCGCACGGTCATATCCCTGGCCGGGTGGCCCTTGACGATAAGGGTATACCGGGAAAAATCCAGATGGTCGGTCAAATCTTCCGTATCATAATCCCTGTTCCGTCGATAGGTGGGCGCATAGAGCACCACGCGCCGCCCCTCCTCCAGGCCATACTGCTGCCGGACCTTCTCCCGCAGCTGGACGGCATTTTTCAGCAGATAGTCCAGCTTTGGCGGCCAGGCGATGGCGATGCGGCCTTCCTCCATGTGAAACGCCTCTGCAAATGCAGGCCGCATGGCCGGGGAGCCAGAGATAGCTGCGTCGTAGCCATGATGCATATCCATGGCAAGGGCAAGGCCCTCGTCCCTTCCGCCGGCCTTGCCCAGAGTCTGGTAGCCGAATTTCTTCACCGTGCCAATCGCATGCCAAATTTGGATGACCCGCAGGCTCTTCCTGTGGCGCAGCACACAGACCGGAATAATATAGGTGTCTATGATGCAGACCCGGCTGGTCGCCAGCGCATGCATCTGCCTGAGAATATGGAAAAAATACAGGGCGTCGTCCCAAAGCCCGCCCTTCATTTTGCGGCACAGCATGCGGATTTCCAAATGGGGCCTGGTTTGTTTCAGGCAGCGCTCCAGCTCTAAAAAGTCCAGCGATGGCTCGTTAGACTGCCGGCTCAGAAAGACGACCCGGTTCTCCCTTTCCGGCGCCAGCAGCTTCATGAGCCAGTAAACAGCCCTTAAAAAACCCTTAAAGGCGCCCGTCAGCAGCTTTTTCATGTGTCCTGCCCTTTCCTGCTGCCCTTACATTTTCTCCAGCAGCTTTTTCAGATACGCCTGAAAGTCGTCCTTCAAATCGTCGCGCTCCAAGGCAAATTCCACGGTAGCCTGCAAAAAGCCCATCTTGTCGCCTACGTCGTAGCGCTTTCCGTCAAATTCATAGGCGTGGATGCCCTCCTCCGCCATGAGCCCCTTGAGGGCGTCTGTCAGCTGCAGCTCATTTCCCTTGCCAAAGGGCGTCTTTTCAAGAATTTCAAAAATTCGTGGCGTGATGATGTATCTTCCCATGATGGCCAGGTTGGAGGGCGCCTCCTCTGCCGCAGGCTTCTCCACCATATCACGCACCGCGTGGAGCCTTCCCTTCATGGATTCCGGAACAATAATGCCATACTTATCCACCTGGGACCAGTCTACCGGCTGCACGCCCACTACCGTGGTGCCCGTCTCCTCGTAGACCTCCATCAGCTGTTTCAGCGCCGGCTTTTCTGAAACCACAATGTCGTCCCCCAGCATGACGCCAAAGGGCTCATCCCCCACAAAGTCCTTTGCGCAGAGGATGGCATGGCCCAGCCCCAGGGGCTGCTTCTGCCGGATATAATAGAGGTTCACCAGGCTGGAAATCTGCTCAACCTGCTCTAAAATATCGTCCTTATGCTTTTTGGCCAGCTCTGTTTCCAGCTCGAAGGAGCAATCGAAGTGGTCCTCAATAGCCCGCTTAGAGCGGCCCGTGATGATGATAATGCTCTCGATTCCCGAAGCCGCGGCCTCTTCAACAATATATTGGATGGTCGGCTTGTCCACAATGGGCAGCATTTCCTTTGGCTGCGCCTTGGTTGCAGGCAAAAACCTGGTGCCCAGGCCGGCAGCCGGAATGACCACTTTTCTGATTTTCATAGTGTAAAAACCTCCTTGAACCGTCTGGCAGCTTTTTCACAAGCGCCCCGGACAGTTGCTATTTTACATGATTGCCCCCCTCATTGCAAGCCCCGGCCCCTGGGGAAGGGCCTTTTGCTTGTGTATATTTTGCTGCAAAAATGTAAATTTTATCTTCAGGCATGGTAAAAAAAATGATGACATCTGTGCATTTTCGTTGATTTTCTCGGCATGGGTGATATAATAGGCTATAGACTTTTTCGAAACGAATGGGAGCATTGGCTTTGAAAGAAATCTTAAAAGAGCATTTAGGCTTTAAAAAGCAGATATTCAAGCTTTCGAAAAGTGAGCTGATTAAAACCTATAAGGGAGCAGCCTTAGGCCCTGCCTGGGCCATTATCAACCCGGCCATCACCATCTTTGTCTATTGGTTTGCCTTTGGCCTTGGGCTACGCGTAGGCAACGACGTAGACGGCGTTCCATTTTTTTTATACCTGGTTGTGGGCATGACCCCCTGGTTTTTCATGAAGGAAGCTATTCTGGGCGGCGCAGCGTGCCTGCGAAATACCCGCGCCTTTATCACCAAGATGCGGTTCCCCGTCTCTACCATCCCAACCTACACGCTGCTTTCCAGCCTGTATTCTCATTTTGGGCTGGTGGTTGTGATGTACATCATCGTGCTTTGCTATGGGTATACGCCCTCGCTCTACAATTTGCAAATTTTCTTCTATATGCCGCTGATGTATCTGTTTTTCCTGTTTCTCAGCTGGCTGACGGCGCCCCTCTGCGCCATCAGCAAGGATTTCCACAATATTATTAAATCCATTATCACGGCTATCTTCTGGTTATCCGGTATTCTCTGGAATCCCTATACGCTGGAGAATCCCATCATCCGCTATATCAGTCTGGCGACGCCGGTGACCTATTTTGCCAACGGTTATCGGAATACCTTTATCCTAAACAAATGGTTTTTTGAGACGCCGTATGAAACGATTTGCTGCCTGGTCTGGCTCGTCGTCATGGGCATTTTGGGTGCTTACACCTATAAGCGTCTTCGCAAGACGATTCCCGACGTGTTATAAGGAGGGGCTATGGAGCAGAATTCTCAAGATATCGTCGTGCGCTTAGAGCACGTCCATAAGCGGTACAAGCTATACAAAAACGATAAGCAGCGGCTGCTTGGCATCCTTTTTCGCAAGCATGTTAAGGCAAAAATTTTCCACGCTCTGAACGACATTTCCTTTACCATCCGGCGGGGAGAGAGCGTGGGCATCGTCGGGCGCAACGGAGCTGGGAAGTCTACTCTGCTGAAGATTATCACAGGCGTCACCTACGTAGACTCCGGTACGGTTGAGGTCCGGGGCCAGGTGTCCGCCCTGCTGGAGCTTGCCGCCGGCTTTGATTTGGAAATGACCGGCCGGGAGAATATCTATCTCAAGGGATACATTCTGGGCCTGACCAACGAGGAAATCAAGGCCATTGAGGATGAAATTATCGACTTTGCAGAGCTTGGCGCCTTTATCGACCAGCCCGTCCGAACCTATTCCAGCGGCATGCGCGCCCGCCTGGGCTTTGCCGTCAATGCCAATGTGCATCCGGATATTCTCGTCATCGACGAGGCCCTCTCTGTCGGCGACGCTGCCTTTGGCGAAAAGTGCCGCCGCAAGGTCGCCGAAATTATCTCCGAAGGAGTGACGGTGCTGTTCGTCAGCCACGCCAAGGATAAAATCCGGGAATTTTGCCAGCGGGGCATCCTGATGGAAAAGGGATGCTTGCTGAAGGACGGCCCTGTAGACGAGGTTTTAAAGGAATACGATGCCCTCATGAAGGGAATCAACGCCGCTGCCCAGAAAAAAAAAGCAGAGACCTCCGTCCTGCCCAAGCAATCGCCCATCAAATAAGCAACCGCTACCGGCCGCCTGTCAGGCGGCCGATTTGCATGTAATTCGCTTTGGCAGCTATCAAAATGCAGGAGCCGCAGGCTTCCTGCCAGGGCGACTTTCCTCCTGCCTATCGCCAGTATTTCCAAAATTCATTTTCATGTGGTCAAAGCAATGCCGTTTGCCTTCCTCTCCTCTTATTTGGGAGGCAAGTCGGTCAGAGGTTTGTCGCGCCTTTGGCCCTGGGAAGCATCCGTTTGGGAGATAGCCCCCTGCAACGCAAAAGCGGCTGCCCAATTCTGGCAGCCGCGTTTCGTCGTTTCTGTTAATTCTTCTATGCTCCGATTTGCGGCAGCGTCCCCTCGAGGGTATATCCGCTGATTTGCAGACCTTCGTTCACCTGGGCAGTCAGCTCTCCATTGACTGCGTCTGTGCCCACCACCTGGGCGCTATAGGTATACCGGGCGCCGCCATCAGCCTCTCCCGCATAGCTTACATTAACCGAAATGCCAGAGTCCCCAATGCCGAAGTAATAATAGCCATCCTGGACAATCAGGGAGACGGATTCCGTCACCTGGCTGGCCTGAAAGCTGCTTCCAAAGGCTGTTTGCAGCAGCTGGGCTACCTCCTCCCCGCTGAGACGGACAAACTCGCTATAGGCATCGCTTTGAATTTCGCTGTATTCCCTGGCCTCAGAGCCGTAAAACATGTCCACCAGCATATGCAGATACATGGTTCCAAAGGTTGCCGTCGCGCCGTAGTCCTCCCCCGTCACGATAGAAGCTGCCAGCAAGGCCGCCAGCGGCTGTTCCAGCGTTCTCAACTGCTCAGGGCTCAGGCTGCCGCTCTCCCCCGCGCTCGGCTCTGCTGCCGCGCTATCCTCTGGCGCGGATGTCTGCGGTGCGGCGCTCTGCGGCGCCTCCGTAGGCGTTGCCGTTCCCTCCTGCGCTGTCGACTCCTCTGCAGAGGGCGGCTCGCTGACCGTGACGGCATAAATCGTATCTGCGCAGCCTGCCGCCAGCAGCGCGTACAGAATCA
>DBGCIZ010000257.1:0-4014 GCA_048355355.1 Christensenellaceae bacterium
GCATCGGATTCTGGGCGGCGATTAGTGCCATAGGATTGTGGATGGATGAGAAGAGGTTGCTTGCTCTGGTTTTTGCACCGAAAGCGCGGAACCGCGAAAAGGTAGGCAAGGGGATGAAGGAAAACCCGCCAGCCGAGACTTTTTTGGGAGGAGGAGCAATGGCGAAGGGGTGAAACTTTCCGACGATAGGAGGAAACAACACCCCATAGTCCATTGCGACGCCAGGTGTTTGACGTGCTCCCCCCTCTCTGCTATAATCATTTTCAAACGCATAGGCTCCGCAGTGGAGCCTGCGCAACCAACAGGAAAGGAACGGTGTTTCGCCTTTGGCTTCTGGCAGTAAATCAAAAAGTGCAAAGCTGTGGGTTGTGAAAATATCCCTCATGACCCTGATTATTTCCGCAGGTCTTAACATTATTGCGGAGCTTTTTTTAAACGATATGGGTATTCTTCCCGCCTGTGCGGTGGTGCTGGTTTTGATTGTTATCGGCGTGGTGTTCGATATGATTGGCGTGGCCTTTGCCTCCTGCGACCAGGTGCCCTTCATCGCCATGTCTGCCAAAAAGATTAAAAAGGCGGGCAAGGCCCTGAAGCTGCTGAAAAAGGCGGAGATGATTTCCAGCGTCTGCAACGACGTCATCGGGGATATTTGCAGCATTGTCAGCGGCGCGGCAGGAGCGGCCATTGTGGCCAAGGTGCTGCTGGCGGCGGAGGGCGCTTCGGATATTGCCGTCAGCGTGGGCGTGTCTGCCCTGATTTCCGCTCTGACCGTGGGTGGCAAGGCCATGGGCAAGACCTTTGCCATGGAGAAAAACGTGTTTATTGTGGAGACTGTCGGCAGCCTGCTTTCCGTGTTCGACAGGGAGAAAAGGACGGAGAAGCCCAATGGAAAAAAATAAGGTGCGGCTGGATGTGCTCCTGGTGGAGCGGGGCCTGGCCAAGAGCCGGGAGCGGGCCAAGGCCATGATTATGGCGGGCCTGGTGGTGGCCGGAGGCAGGGGAGACGTGAAGCCCTCGGATTTGTTTGAGCCGGAGGCGGAAATTCGCCTTCGGGGGGACGCCTGCCCCTATGTGAGCCGGGGCGGCCTAAAGCTGGAGAAGGCAGTCCGCGTCTTTGGCCTGGGGCTGGAGGGGCTGACCTGCGCAGACATTGGCGCATCCACCGGCGGATTTACAGACTGCATGCTGCAAAACGGCGCGGCAAGGGTGTTTGCCATAGACGTAGGCTACGGCCAGCTGGACTGGAGCCTGCGAAACGACAGCAGGGTGACGGTGATGGAGCGGACCAACGCCCGCTATCTGGAAAACCTGGGCCAGCCGGTGGACTTTGCCTCGGTGGACGTGTCCTTCATCTCCCTGCGGCTGATTTTCCCCGCCCTGAGAGCCATTGGCGCAGGGGAGGCCGTCACCCTCATCAAGCCCCAGTTCGAGGCGGGCCGGGAGAAGGTGGGGAAAAAGGGCGTGGTGCGGGATGCAGCCGTGCACCGTGAGGTCATTCAGTCTGTGATTGGCTATGCCGCGGCCAATGGCTACAGCCTCCAGGGGCTGGACTATTCGCCCGTCAAGGGCCCCAATGGAAACATCGAATACATCGCCCTGTTCCGCCTGGGGGGAGAAGCCGTCTCGGGGGATATTGCCGGGGTGGTGGCCGCGGCCCACGAGGCGCTGGACGAGTAATTTTGAATTTTATGCATATTTTTGTTGTATATTTCATTTGTAAAATGTATAATACATGATATAGCGTATAGGTTGCAAGGAACCGTCGGCAGCAGGGGAAGCCCTGCTTTTCGCGTGTTCCCGGCTGCGCTATGGGGTGTGTTTCTGTTGTTTTGAGGGAAGAGCGAATGTGTGTGTTTGGTGTGTATACAAATTTAGGTAAAGACCCTGACCTGAAAATCACGAAGCATGTGATTCAGGTGCTGGAAAAGCGGGGCGTGGAATATTATCTGGAAAAGAGCCTGGCCCAGGCCATGGGGCTGGACAAGGCCGCGGAGGACAGCGCCTTTGACGTGTTGCTGGTGCTGGGCGGGGACGGAACCATGCTGGGGGCAGCCCGGCGGTACGCACCCCACGGGACGTTGATTTTTGGCCTGAACCTGGGCCGGGTAGGATTTTTGCTGGATACGGAGATTTCCTCGCTGGAGGCCGCGGTGGACGGCATTTTGGAGGGGAACTACCAGGTGGAGGAGCGGCTCATGCTCTCTGCCTCTGTCATGGGGGCGGACGGCGTCACCCAAAAGGCCCACGCCTATGCCCTGAACGAGGCGGTGGTCTCCCAGAAGCGGATTTTGCGGCTGATTCATGTGGACGTGCGGGTCAACGGCCTGCCGGTGGACAAGTACTATTGCGACGGCATCATCGTCTGCTCCCCCACTGGCTCCACGGGCTACTCCCTGTCCGCAGGGGGGCCTATCGTCATGCCGTCTCTTGACGTCATGGTCATCAACCCGGTTTGCCCTCATACGCTGAAATCCAGCAAAATGGTCATCTCGGGGGAGGATGTGGTCACCATCCTGCCGAAGCACGACGCAAAATACTCCACTCTGACCCTGGATGGGCAGAACTCCTTCGATATGGAGCCGGGGGATTTCGTCAAAATTCAGCGGGCGCCCTTTCGGGCAAGGTTCCTGCGCTTCACCAACAAGGGATTCTTTTCTCTGCTGAACGAGAAGCTGGCAGAGTGGACATCAAACTGACGGAGGGAGAAAATGAAGGAGAAGAGGCACGGCGCGATTTTGGATATTATCGAGACGGCCGACATTGAAACCCAGGAGGATTTAGCCAGGGAGCTGCTCCAGCGGGGCTTTAAGGTGACCCAGGCAACCATCTCCCGGGATATTAAGGAGCTGCATCTGATTAAGGCCCAGGCGGAAAACGGGGCCTACCGGTATGCAGTCAACGAGGCGGGCGCCCTGCCCAACACGGAAAAGCTGCTCCGCGTGTTTAAGGAGACGGTTCTCTCCGTCCAGAGCGCAGGGAACCTGGTGGTGGTCGGGACCCTGACGGGCAGCGCCAACGCGGCGGCGGAGGTGCTGGACAATATGGCCCTGGAGGGCGTCGTCGGCACCATCGCGGGGGACAATACGATTTTTATCGCCGTGTCTGACCCGGCGGTGGCGGATACCGTGGCGAGCCGGCTGAAGCAGCTGGCAAAATAAGGGTGTGATTTTTTGCTGAGAGAGTTGCACATTCAAAATATCGCCCTCATCGATGAGCTGGCCATCTCCTTTGGGGAGGGCCTCAATGTGCTATCCGGCGAGACTGGCGCGGGCAAGTCCATTATTGTGGATTCCATGAACCTGATTACCGGCAGCCGGGGCGACCGGGAGCTGGTGAAGCACGGGGCGGAGCGGGCCGTGGTGGAGGCCCTGTTTTCCCTGGAGGGCAAGGAGGCCATCCTGGCCCTGCTGGAGGAAAACGGTCTGCCGGCAGAGGATGGGGAGCTGGTGTTCTGCCGGGAGCTGACCCAGACGGGCAGGAACGTCTGCCGCGTCAACGGCAGGCTGGTCAGCCTGAGCCTGCTGCGGGAGCTGGCGGAGCATCTGGTGGCCATTCACGGGCAGCACCAGAGCCAGCAGATTTTAGACGAGCGGAACCACCAGTCCATGCTGGACCGCTTTGCCGGGGACGGCAGCCTGCTGGCAAGGGTGCAGGATGCCTACCGGGCTTACGAGGCGGCGGCGCGGAAGCTGGCGGACTTTGAAAAAAGCCTGGGGGACCGGGCAGCCCGGCGGGATTATCTGGCCTTTCAGGCAGAGGAAATCGCCAAGGCTCAGCTGAAGCCGGGGGAGGATGCGGCCCTGGAGGAGGAGCGGGCCGTTTTGGAAAACGCCGAGAAAATCGCCGAGGCCCTAAACGGCGCCCGCTATGCCCTAAGCGGCAGCGGCAATGCCTTAGACCAGCTGCGCACGGCGAAAAAGGCCATGGAGTCTATCGCAGGCCTCAGCGGGAAATACGGCGAGGCCCTTGCCGTCATAGACGATAGCTTCTACGCCCTGGAGGATATGGCATACC
>DBGCIZ010000258.1:0-5950 GCA_048355355.1 Christensenellaceae bacterium
CTCAGCGGCTGCTGAATCTGGAAAACATCCTGCATCAGCGGGTCATCGGTCAGGACGAGGCCGTCCAGGCCGTGGCAAAGGCCATCCGCCGCGCAGGCGCCGGCCTGAAGGACCCCAACCGGCCCATCGGTTCTTTCATCTTCCTGGGCCCCACCGGCGTGGGCAAGACGGAGCTTTCCAAGGCATTGGCTGAGGCCATGTTTAGCGACGAAGAGGCCATCATCCGTCTAGATATGTCCGAATACATGGAGCGGCACACCGTCTCCAAGCTCATCGGCTCGCCTCCGGGCTATGTAGGCTTTGAGGAGGGCGGCCAGCTGACCGAGCGGGTGCGCAGGAAGCCCTATTCCGTGGTGTTGTTCGATGAAATCGAAAAGGCGCATCCCGATGTGTTCAACATTCTGCTTCAGATTTTGGACGATGGACGTCTGACCGATTCCAACGGCAGGACGGTGGACTTCAAAAACTGCATCATCATCATGACCTCCAACGTGGGCGCCCACAACATCGGGCCACAGAAGAAAATGGGCTTCGATAGCGATGGCGACAAGGCAGACGATGGCTACGACACCATGAAGGAGCGGATTTTGGACGAATTGAAGCGCTCCTTCCGCCCCGAATTCCTGAACAGGATTGACGACATCATTGTCTTCCATAAGCTGGATGAAAGCAATGTGGAGGATATTGCCCGGCTGATGCTCAAGAGCGTGGCAAAGCGGCTCCACGAGCGGGATATTGAGCTGACCTATACGGAGGATGCGATTCAGCATCTGGCCAAGAAGGGCTTCGACCCCGTCTATGGTGCAAGGCCGCTCAGGAGGCTGATTATGCAGACCGTGGAGGACCAGCTTTCCGAGGAAATCCTGGAAGGGCACATTCAATTTGGCGACCAGGTAGAGATGTATCTGGAGGATGATAAAATCTGCTTCAGAACCGTCCAGTAATACTTGCCGCCCGGCCATTAGGTCGGGCGGTTTTTCTCTTTCCTTTTTGCTGCTCTTCGGGATTGGATAGCAAAACGCCGCCCAACTGGTTTGAGCGGCGTTCCTTATTATTTTAATCTTGCTTTCGTTGCTCCAGCAGCTTGATTTTCCCACTTAGGAATTTGTCAATCCCGGCGACAGTCTTTTCCAGCAGTGTCACCAGCGGAATGATGTAGACAAGCATCACCCCCAGCAGGATATACAGCGCCGTATTCAACGGCACCAGCATAAAGAACCAGCCGAAGAACAATACCCCTACGGCAAAGGCCGCCGTCATCAAAATAAACAAAATGGCCCGGTAAAGATTAAACGGCATCGATACCTTCGCCAACACACACAGCGCCGTGAAGCCGGTGGTCAACGTAGCCAGGGTGGAAAGCTGCTCCTCGCTCATCGGCAAAAACAGGGATGCAATGAGCAGCACGCAAATATTGATGACGATAGTCAACGCGCCAGGGATGGCCCTCTTTAAAATATTAAACAAAAACTTCCCTTGGATTCTGTCCCGGTTGGGCTGCAGCGCCAGGAAAAAGGAGGGAATCCCCACCGTTACCGAGCTAATCAGCGTCAGCTGGATTGGCTGGAAGGGATAAGACGCCGGCACAAAGAGGAACAGCAGCGACAGAATAAAGGAAAAAATGGTCTTGACCAGAAACAGGGAGGCTGACCGCTGGATATTGTTGATGGCCCGCCTGCCCTCCATGACTACGTAGTAAAGAGAGGCAAAGTTAGAATCCAGCAATACCAGATTGGCCACATTGCGGGCGGCATCGCTGCCTGCGGCGATGGCAATCGAGCAATCCGAATCCTTCATGGCCAGGACGTCGTTGACGCCGTCTCCCGTCATTGCCACAGTATGGCCCTTTTCCTTTAGCGCCCGGATGAGCACCCGCTTTTGCTGCGGCGAGACTCTGCCAAACACCGTATAGCTCTCTGCCGCGGCAGTCAGCTCCTCATCCGTAAGGGTGGATACGTCTAGCGCTCGGCCAGCATCCTCCAGCCCGGCCTCTTTGCCGATGCTGGCCACTGTCTTGGGGTCGTCTCCCGAAATCAGCTTGACCTGCACGCCCTGCTCCCTGAAAAACCGTAGCACCTCCGGCGCCTCTTTTCGCACTGTATCGCGAATCAGAAGCAGGCCGATGGCCTCCATGTCATCTGGCAGCATGTTACCCTCTGCCATGCCTGACCCATGGGCCAGAATGACAACCCGGTTCCCCTGGCCGGAATAGTGGGCAATTTTCTCCTCCAGCTCCTCCGGGACGCGCTTCAGCACAAAGCCAGCTGCGCCCATGGCAAAGGTTCCGTCCCCGTAGACCGCGCCGCTATACTTCCGCGCAGAGGAAAAGGGAATCACCTTTTCCGGCTGGGTGGAAAGCGTCCCCTCCCCGGCGTATTCCTTTGCCGCCAAAAAGGTGGGGCTTGTGTCCTCCATTGTCAGGGTAATCCACCGCAGGGCATCCCGCAAATCCCATTGCGAAGAGAGGGGAATAGCCTCCATCACCTGCATGCGCCCTTCCGTGATGGTCCCCGTCTTATCCAGGCATAGCGCATCGACCCTGGCCAGGGATTCTATGCAGTAAATCTCCTGAACCAGTGTTTTATGGCTGGTGAGCCGGATGACGCCCACGGCCAGCACGACGCTGGTCAACAAAATCAATCCCTCGGGAATCATGCCGATGAGCGCGGCTACCGTGTTGACCACACTGTCCTCTATCGAAGAGGAGAGCAGCCAGTAATCCTTCGCAAACAGCAGCAGGCCAATGGGAATAATCACCACCGATACGGTCTTGATGATGGCGTTGAGAGAGCTGAGAATCTCGGAGTGGTGCCGCTTGATTTTTTTCGCATCTGCCGTGATTTTAGCGGCGTAGTTGTCCTTCCCTACGGCATCTACTCTTGCCTTGCACGTGCCCGAGACCACAAAGCTGCCGGAAAAGAGCCTGTCCCCCGCCTGCTTCAAAACCGGGTCTGCCTCCCCCGTCAGCAGGGATTCGTTTACCTCGCACTCCCCTTCCGCTACAATTGCGTCAGCGCAGATTTGCCCGCCCGTCTTGGCTAGGAAAATATCATCCAGCACCAGTTCTTCCGTCTGGATTTGCTTCTGCCGCCCCCCTCGGATGACCTGGATGTTGGGCGCGGAAATCAGCGAAAGCTTGCTGACCGCCCGCTTCGCCCTGATTTCCTGAATGGTGCCAATGAGAATGTTGGCCGTAATAATCAAAATAAATGTGGCGTTTTTATAGGAGCCCACTAAAATCACAAGGGCCGCCAGAGCAAAGTTCATCAGGTTAAACAGGGTGCACAGATTGTCCCGCAGAATCCGGCCATAGGGTTTGGTTTTGACATCTGTTCCCCGGTTGACCAGCCCATCCCGCACGCGGGCGGCTACCTGGTCTTCACTAAGGCCCTGGGAGGGCTCCGGAGAAAATCGCTCGATATTATCTTTCATATGCTGTCCTCCACGCAAGCTTCCATTATTTTATCATACCTTTCTTTTTTTTGCCACTGTCTCTTGACAGACTGCAATTTTGCTGCTATGGTAAATAGCAAAGGTGGTATATTGAAATGACGAAGCTGTTTGGCAAAAACGCATACTACTATTATTATAGGCTGAGCAATGGCATTGCATCGGCGCGTTTTGCTGCACTTCGGGAAAAATCCCCTGCTTAAAGCAAAAGTCGCGGTTCGCCGGTGCCTTGCCAAAGGCGCCGGCTTTTTTGTTTGCATCGTGTTGAAAGGAGTAAAGCAATGATTATTATTTTAAAGGACCACGCACAGAAGAATAAAGTCGCCAGCCTGATTAACCATCTGGAGGGCCAGGGCCTCAGCATCAACTATTCTGAAGGCCAGCATTCTACCATCATCGGCCTCATTGGCGATACCTCTGTTGTGGATATGGATTCCCTCAAGGCCAACGATATTGTATACGACGTGCGCCGGGTCAGCGAGCCCTTTAAGGCCGCCAACCGGAAGTTTCATACGGACGATACCGTCATCAGCGTCGGCGGCACGCAGTTTGGCGGCGGCCACTTTGCCATTATCGCCGGCCCCTGCTCCGTGGAGACGGAGGAGCAGATTGTCAGCTGCGCCCGGCAGGTGCAGGCGGCAGGCGCTCAGCTGCTGCGTGGCGGCGCCTTTAAACCAAGAACCTCCCCCTACGCCTTTCAGGGCCTGCGGGCCCATGGGCTGGAGCTTCTGAAAATCGCCAAGGAGGAGACGGGCATGCCCATTGTCTCTGAGTTGACGGGGCTGCAATTTCTGGATTTATTTGAGGGTGTGGACGTCATCCAGATTGGCGCCCGCAACATGCAGAATTTCGAGCTTTTAAAGGAGCTGGGCAAAGTAAAAAAGCCCATCCTGCTCAAGCGGGGCCTCTCCAACACGCTGGAGGAATTCCTCATGAGCGCGGAATACATCCTGGCTGCGGGGAACCCCAATGTCATCCTCTGCGAGCGCGGCATCCGCACCTTTGAGACAGCCACCCGCAATACATTGGACGTCTCCGCGATTCCTCTGGTGAAGCAGATGAGCCATCTTCCCATTATTGTGGACCCCAGCCATGCCTCTGGGATTTACACGCTGGTGCCCCCCTTGGCCAAGGCAGCCGTCTGCGCCGGCGCGGACGGCCTGATGATAGAGGTGCATCCCAGCCCGGAGACTGCCCTCTGCGACGGCGCTCAATCCCTGACACCAAAAAAATTTGCCGCGCTCATGGAGTCCGTCAAAAAGCTGGCAGAGCTGGAGGGCAAGGCGCTATGAAAATTGCAGTAGTCGGCCTGGGGCTCATCGGCGGGTCCTTTTGCAAAGCAATCAAAAAATATACCGACCATCAGGTCCTTGGCTGTGATGTCAATCCCTCGGCCATCGCCCAGGCGCTCAAGCAGGGCGCCATTGACGAAGCCATTGATGCAGACGGCGTTGCCAGGGCAGATATGACCCTGGTCTGCCTCTATCCTCGGGAAACAGTTGCCTTTATGGCCACCGCCCCCTTCCGCAGAGGTACAATTGCGGTGGATATCTGCGGCGTTAAGGCCTATGTGGTAGACCGGCTTGACCAGCCTCTCTTTGAAAGGGGCGTGCGCTATGTCCCCTCTCACCCCATGGCTGGGCGAGAATTTTCCGGCTTTGCCTACTCCACGGCGGATTTGTATCAGCACGCCAGCTATATCGTCACGCCCACGGAGCGAACAGACCGGGACGCCCTCCATACCGTCACCGCCCTGGCCCGCCAGCTTGGCTTTGATAACATCGCCGTCTCTACGCCCAAGGCCCATGACCAAAGCATCGCCTTTACCTCTCAGCTGGCCCACGTGGTCTCCAGCGCATACATCAAAAGTCCTACCCTCTTTCACGAGCAGGGCTTCAGCGCCGGCAGCTTTCAGGACCTGACCCGGGTGGCCAAGCTGAACGAGGGCATGTGGAGCGATTTATTTCTCTTCAATCAGGAGCCCCTACTCTACGAGATTGACACCATCATGGAGCACCTGACCCAATACCGCGACGCCCTTGCCGCAGGCGACAAGGCAGCCCTCCAGTCCCTGCTCAAGGAAGGCCGCGTTTTGAAGGAGCTGAGCCTGATGGGAGAAAACAGGGAGGACTAGGGCTATGCCCTGGCAGGGATTTTCCAGCAAACCAGGCAGAGCGCCGTCGTGATGCCTTCCGCAATAACCACGGCTGACCAGATGAATTCTGTGCCCAGCAGGACTGGCGTCAGAAAAATGGCCGCCGCCTTCAGAAATACGCCCCTGCTCAGGGCGACGACGTTGGACTTGGCCGTCTGCTTCGTGGAATAAAAATATGCTGTCACGATAAGGTTTGCCGCCATAAACAGGAAGGAGAGCGCAAAGACCGGCAGGGCTCCGGAGGCCATCTCCACCAAGGCAGGGTCTCCGTTAAACAGCGCGACTGCCGGGACGCGAAGAAAAAACAGAATGCCGTAAATCACCGCCCCCGCAGTCAGATTGACC
>DBGCIZ010000259.1:0-1998 GCA_048355355.1 Christensenellaceae bacterium
GACGACTTCGCAAACCAGCTCGCTGTCCATAACCGCCGCTCCAACTATCTTCCTATGAGGCCTTTGAACTGGCTTTCTCCTTTTGAGTTCACTGTCCAATATGTTTGACAATCCTACAAATGCGAAAGATGCAAAAAAACGCACCCGAATAACGGGTGCGTTTTTACGCGGCGGGGCAACCGCGTAAGGGATACTTTAAACCTGAGAGACCAAATCCTCCAGGGCCTGCAGGGCAGCCCGCTCGTCCTTGCCGTTGGCCAGGACGTAGATAGACTCTCCCTTTTTAATGCCCAGGGAGAGGACGCCCATGATGCTCTTGGCGTTGACCTTTTTATTCTCGCATTCGATGAGGATTTGGGAATCATACCGGCTGGCCACCTGGACAAACAGGGCAGCCACGCGGGATTTCAGGCCCTCGCTGTTGTTGATGGTTAATTCTTTGTATAGCATAAATCATTCCTCCTTTAATGTCTCTCTTAATCCCTTTGCAATCTCGTTCAGCTTGCGCAGCCTGTGGTTAATGCCCGATTTCGAGGTGCCTCCCGAAAGGTCTGCCAGTTCGGCCAGGGATGCTTCCGGGTAGGCCAGCCGGAGCTCTGCCGTATCCCGCAGGGCTTTGGGCAGATGGTCGAAGCCTATCTGCTCGGCAATGAGCAAAATATTGGCCGTCTGCGCCGAGGCAGAGGTGACGGTCCGGTCGATATTGGCGGTATCGAAATTTAAGCGCCGATTTACATTATTCAGAATGTCTTTCATAATCCTGACGTCTTCCAGGGCCAAAACAGAAGAATGCGCGCCTATGAACGTAAGCAGATTAATAATATTCTCGCCATCCTTGGAATATACCACATGGGAATCTTTTCTTTGGGTGATTTTCGAGGAAAAGCCGGCGCGGCTGATGACATCACAGAGGGCCGAGGCCGTAGCGGGGGAGCCGGTAACGAACTCAATCTGATATTGCTTTTGTGGGTCGCTGGCAACGCCGCCGCCTAGAAATGCGCCACGGATAAAGGCAGCCTGACAACAGGGCTGCGCCGTAATTTCCAAAAACCGGTGCTCTGAAACCTGAACTCCGCCGTCAATAGACAGGCCCAGCCGCTCTAACAGAAAGAGCACCTGCTCCCGGCCGGAAAAGCGCATGACGTAAATGTCGTTCTTTTTGAGAGGCCCTTTTTTTAAGGAAAGCTCTCCGTCTATGGAAAATGTGCTTTTAGCTAGAGATAAGGTTCGCCGCACTACGTCGGGATTTTCCGTGTTCACCACAATGCTCAGGCCGCCGGAGCCAAGGGCCAGCGTTCCTGATAAATATATTATACCTGAAAGCTCTGCTAAAATGCAATGGTCTTTTTTCAATTTTACAGAGCAAAGCTCTTTTTTTATGTCGGAAGAAAAGGACATGCCGCCTCACTCTCCCTGCTTATCAGAAAAGCGCTTTTCGATGGAGGCGCGCTCCAGGTTGAGGTCCCGATGCTCAATGGTGACCTGATGCTGGCCGCTCTCCTGAAAACGGCGGAACAACTCCTCCCCGGTGACGACGCTGCGGTGCATGCCGCCGGTGCAGCCTACGCCAATCACCAGCTGCTTTTTATCCTGACTGATATAGCAGGGGCACAGGTAATTGACCAGCTCCACAATATGGTCCAGAAAATAATGGGCAGCGTCAAAACTGAGCACGTAGTTTTTCACCTCTTCAAACAGGCCGGAATGATGCCGCAGGTCCTCCCGATAAAACGGGTTGGGGAGGAAGCGCATGTCAAACACCAAATCCGCATCCAGAGGGATGCCCCGCTTATAGCCAAAGGTGATGATGGAAATCTGAAAGCGAGGATCCCGGGAGCCGGTGTACTTTTCTCCCAGCCACTGGGCCAGCATCCGGGGAGAATAGGTGGTAGAGTCGATGACGGTATCCGCCATCTCCTTGATTTTTTGCATTTTATCCCGCTCCACGGCAATGCCGCTTAAAATATTGCCGCTGCCGGAGACGGGATGCGTCCGCCG
>DBGCIZ010000260.1:0-3739 GCA_048355355.1 Christensenellaceae bacterium
AGGATTTTATGAACAATATCGCGTTGGGAATGATTGAAACCAAGGGCCTCATTGGCGCTATCGAGGCGGCAGACGCCATGACCAAGGCTGCCGAGGTGACTTTGACTGGGAAGGAGCAGATTGGCTCCGGGCTGGTGACCGTCATGGTGCGTGGCGACGTCGGTGCAGTCAAGGCGGCGGTGGAGGCAGGCGCTGCGGCGGCAAAGCGGGTCGGCGAGCTTTACGGCGTCCACGTCATCCCCAGCCCTGATTCCGAGACGGAGAAAATCCTCCCCCACGGCGGGCCTGCCCCCAAGGCTCCCGCTGCACCGGCAAAGGCCGAGGCACCGCAGACAACGGCCAAGGCTGCTGCCCCCAAGGCCGCGCCCAGGAGAAAGGCTGCCCCTAAGGCTGCGCCCAAAAAGGCCGAGCCAGCCAAGGCGCCGGAGCAGAACAAAACAGAAGAATAATTGGAAAGTATAGAGGAGAATTGGAGCAATGAGTTTAGATAGCATTATTAGCGAAGCCATCGCCCAGCTGAAGGGCGAGCATGTAAGCGCTCCCTGCTGCCCCGCGCAGAAGAGCAAGTTTGCCTCCTGCCTGGAGCATTCCGTGGTCAACCCGGACATGAGCGCCGATAAAATCCTGAAGGCCTGCGAGGAGGCCAAGAAATACGGCGCGGCCAACGTGGTGGTCTCCCCCTATTTCGTCAAGGACGCTGCCGCTGCCCTCAAGGGCTCCGGCGTGGGCATCGACGTCATCATCGGCTTCCCCCACGCCGCCTCTACTACGGCGGGCAAGGTGGCAGATATTCGCGAAAGTGTGAAAAACGGCGCCACCGAGCTGGATCTCTCCATCTGCGTCAACGCCCTGAAGTCCAAGCGGTATGACGAGGTCATGATGGATTTGCTGGCCATGAAGGAGGCCGCGGGCGAAGGGATCCTCCTGAAAATCATCTACGAGCAGGTGTTCATGAACGAGGAGGAGAAGAAAATCGCCCTGCTTCTTGCCCAGAAGTGCGGCATCCCCTTCGTAAAAATCAGCAACAATTTCTCTGACCGCAAGGCCTGCGTGGAGGATATCCGCTTTGTCAAGTCCGTGGTGGGCGACAGCATGAAGATTAAGATTGACGGCGGCATCCGCACGGTGGATAAGGGCATGGAGCTTCTGGCCGCTGGCGCAAGCCGGCTGGGCGTTTCCGCTACCGTGGCCCTGGCAGAAGAGGCCCTCAAGCGCGGCCTGTAAAACACAAAAAAATCCCCGTCTCACAGCTGTGAGACGGGTTTTTTCTTACCAATCCTCTGCGATGCTTTGCGCAATGTATTCCTCCACCTGCTCCAAGGGAATGCCCAGCAGCAGGGAGACCTCCGCGTGGAAGTAGCCCTTGGCCCGGCTGGCGTATGCCTCCTCCCCGTCCATGAGCCTGCCCTCTCTGGCCCGCCAGTAGACGGATTTGATGACCTGAATCCACTGAATTTCGTCGTATTTTTCCATGGCCTCGTCGTAAAGCTGCCGCCGCACCCTGTCGTTTGGCGCCTGGATAACCCGCAGAAATCCAGCCCGCTCCACAGCGTCCTCCACAACAGCCCGGCCGGACACCTTCCGCACCAGCTGCCCCTGGTCTACCGTCCGCCTGCGGCCGCCCGGGTATTCCTCCACCACGGCCCGGCCATCCTCCAGCTCCAGAACCTTCCCAATGCCTTGGTCCTTTCAAACCATATAGTCCCCCGGGGAAACCATCCGTCAGCCCTCCCCGGCCTGCCGGTCCCGCTCCTCCGGCTCCAGCTGCCGCATGATAAAGGGGAGCACCTGGTCTCGCTGGATGCTGAGCACGTGGGCAAATTCCTCGTAGAGGATGCGCTCTGCCTCCTCCTTGGCCCGCTCGTCTGCCGCGTGGAGCTTTCTGCCCCGGGCCTGCAGCTCCTGCTGCTTTAAATAAAGGGTCTTGATGAGCTGCACCATGCCCTCTCTATCGTCGCTGTGAAGAATCTCCTGATAGCGCTGCTTGCGCTGGTTTTCGTCGTCAATCCAGATGGTGTCCTCCTCCGGCATGGCCTCAATCAGGGCGTAAATTTCCTCTGCCGAGAGCACCCGCCGCATCTTAGCCGTCAGCTCCTCGCTTCCCGTGGGCACAAAAATCGTCGAGCCGTTGCTATAAACCGGCTTTAAAATATAGTAATCCGTGGGACCCTTGCCAAAGTCCTTTGCGGCAATCTCCAAAATTTTGCAGACGCCGTCCATGCCGTATAACACTGTTTCGCCAACCTGATACATCCGTCAACCTCCCTTTCCGAGGGTCAAAAAACTGCCGCCGCTGCGGCACCATGCCAAATTTCTTTTTTTCTTCTGTATAATTATTATAGCACATTTTTCGCCGCCGCGCCATGGCCTTTTTGAAAATTAATATTGAAGCATACCGCCAGCTATAGATAGCCCCATTCCATCCTGTTGCATATAAATTCATTATTTCAATATTTATTCGCAATATATACAAAAAAATGAGGGTGCCTCTTGCGAAGCACCCTCGGCCTGCTTATTTCACCTCAAGCTTTTTAAAATCCTGCACTAGCTTTGAAATAGCGCCATTTCCATCTAAAATGTAATACAATCGGGACATATCCTCTACGCTCTCCAGATTGTGGATGTGCATATAGCCCCGGTCTGCGCACCTGTCGCATTCGTGGATGATGCTATCTCTGAGCAGGGCCCGCAGGCCATCCTCCATGGCAGCCTGCCGCTTTTTGCTCTTTTTCAGCCCCCTGGCCAGCACGCCGCCCAGGAAGGACATGCCCATTAGCAGGATGGATACAATCAAATCCATCACATGGTCAAGCATCATTTTCTTCCTCTTTTTTCGGTTCCGTGTACTCCAGGGCCTGGCTGCTGTCCCTGACCCCCTTCGTAGTCGGGTCTGTCAATACGCCGATAAAGGACAGCACCGCCATCACCACCGTGCCAATCAAATAGGGGTTCGTAAAGAACCGGACGAACAGGTCCCCTATGCTGCCCCAGGTGGTCAAATCCTCAAAGCCAAGGCCCAGGTATGCCATAATGGGCGATAGCACCACGCCCACCAGGCCAATCCAAAACTGCGGGCTCTTCAGCCGCACCTTCCAATTAATTTTCATGTTCGCGTCGCGGGAAGCGACAAGTCTCCGCCCCTTCTGCGTTTGCCGGAGCCAACTTCTGCTTCGCCGCTCCTCCTTCCTAACGTGTTTTTTGCCTTATCCCTTCCATGTTCCGCCAAGGGCCTCCACGGTCTTTTCCCCTGCGATTCCGTCGGCAGTCAGCCCCTCGGCCTTCTGGAACTTCTTCACTGCCGCCTCTGTTCCGCTGCCATACTCGCCGTCCGCTCCTGCGCTCCCCACGCTGTAGCCCTTGGCTATCAGCGCCTTTTGCAGGTTTTTCACGTCGTCCCCTGTCATCAGCGGGCTGGTCTTCTTCAGCAGCCGGCTCACCGTCCATGCGCTGGGCGCGCTGTTTTCCTTCCATGTCCCGCCGAGGGCTTCTACGGTCTTTTCCCCTGCGATGCCGTCGGCAGTCAGCCCCTCAGCCTTCTGGAATTTCTTCACTGCTGCCTCTGTCCCGCTGCCGTATTCACCGTCTGCTCCTGCGCTCCCCACGCTATAGCCCTTGGCGATCAGCGCCTTTTGCAGGTTTTTCACGTCGTCCCCCGTCATCAGCGGGCTGGTCTTCTTCAGCAGCCGGCTCACTGTCCATGCGCTGGGCGCGCTGCTTCCCTTCCATGTTCCGCCGAGGG
>DBGCIZ010000261.1:0-2203 GCA_048355355.1 Christensenellaceae bacterium
AGTAACTGCCTTTGATATTAAGGCGGACGTGCTGGTCTCCCTGGCCCTCATTGCCTCCGTCATCATCGGAGAGGACTTTGCCGCTGGAGAGGTGGCCTTTATTATGCAGCTGGGCGCCCTTTTGGAGGATTTGACCGTTGCGAAGGCTCGCGCAGGCATTGAAAAGCTGGTACATCTAACGCCTCAGACGGCCCGCATTGTCAGCAATGGACAGGAGCGCATTGTCCCGGCGGAGCAGGTGCGCGTGGGGGATGTGTTGCGGGTGCTACCTGGTGAGACCATCCCCGTGGATGGCATGATTCTTGCGGGTCAGACCTCGATAAACGAGGCCGTCATGACAGGCGAATCCCTTCCCGTCGATAAGGGCACTGGGGACGCCGTCTCCAGCGGCACTGTCAACCAGTTTGGCGCCTTTGAGATGCGGGCAGATAAGGTCGGGGAGGACAGCTCCATTCAACGGATGATACGGCTGGTGCAGTCAGCAGATGCTGGCAAAGCCAAAATTGTGGGCATAGCAGACCGCTGGGCAACCTGGATTGTCGTCATTGCCCTTAGCGCCGCTGCCCTGACATGGATTTTTTCCGGGGAAATTATCCGGGCCGTGACTATTTTGGTTGTGTTTTGCCCCTGCGCGCTGGTTTTGGCCACCCCCACCGCCATTATGGCCGCCATCGGCAACGCTACCCGGCATAGATTTCTCGTTCGAGAGGGAGACGCGCTGGAGAGGCTTGCCTCAGTGAAAAAAATTACCTTTGACAAGACAGGCACGCTAACTATTGGCATGCCCCAGGTAGTGGACATAGAGAGCCTGCTGCCGGAGCTGCCTCCAGACCAGCTCTATCGCCTGACTGCCTCAGCAGAGGCGCGCTCAGAACATCCTCTGGGGAAGGCAATCGTCCGCTGCTATCGGCAGCAGAGCACGCTGTCTATTCCAGAGCCGGAGGAATTCCAGCTGCTTTTGGGGAGAGGCGTGTCTGCTTTGGTGGAGGGGCGTCGAATCTTGGCTGGCAATCGAGAGCTTTTGGAGGAATATGAGATTCCCATAGACGCTTCCATTCTGGAGAAGACGGATGCCCTTCTCAGCCGTGGCTGCACCGTGATTTTCACCGCCATCGAAGGCCACCTGGCAGGGTACCTGGCTCTGGCAGATACCCTCCGGCCTGAAAGCGCCCAAATGGTGGACGGATTAAGGCAGCTGGGCCTTGAGCCTGTGCTTCTGACCGGGGATCACAGCAGCGCTGCCAACGCAATTGCCTCGCAGGTTCATATTAGCGAGGTACACGCCGGCTGCCTTCCCGAGGATAAGCTGAGCTGGATTGACGACTATCAGAATCAGGGGGAGCCGGTCTGCATGATAGGAGAGGGCATTAACGATGCCCCCGCCTTAAAAAAGGCGCAGGTCGGCATTGCCATGGGCGGCATTGGCAGCGATATCGCCGTTGACGCGGCAGACATCGCCCTGGTCAACGACGAAGTGCAGGAGCTCCCCCATCTCTTTGCGCTCTCAAAGCGCATGATGGTGACGATTCAGTCTAATCTTGCATTTTCCATGGGGCTAAACCTGTTGGCCATCATCCTGGCCACTACCGGCATTCTGAACCCGGTTGTCGGCGCATTAGTTCACAATGCAGGCTCTGTGCTTGTCATTATAAATTCAGCATTGCTGTTAAAATGGAGGAAAAAGAAATGGTCTTAAACATGATTGCTATTGTAATTGGCGCGCTTATTTTGGGCGCAGGACTCTACTACTTTTCTAAGGAAAGGGACGATAAGGAGTCCCGAAAGATTTATGGCATTATCAGCGCCATTGGCGGGGTGATTTTGCTGGGATTTTTAATAAAAATGCTGATAGAGCTGCTATAACAGACCAAGCAGGAAGCCTCTTTCCTGCTCTTACGATAAAAAACAGCCCGATTCACTGGGAATGCGGGCTGTTTTTTGACTTACTTGACCAGCATTTTCTGTTTTAAAGTGTATAGCTTATCCGAAAGATCTACCTTATAGACGTGAGGGCGAACGAAACGCCTGTATTCATCCCAGAAGGTATCCAGATTTGTCTTGGCGTACTGCTGAATTTCCATCACGCTGGGGGACTGGTATACCTGCTTGCCATCAATAAATATGGGAACAAGCAGCTCTTTGACGTGATAATCCCGCAACGTCATCCGCTTCCAGGTTTCCATCTGGTCGAAAATCGTGAGGG
>DBGCIZ010000262.1:0-7010 GCA_048355355.1 Christensenellaceae bacterium
TGTTCTCCGGCGAGACCATCGATTTGGCCGACGAGGAGCAGCGGGAGGCCCTGGCCTATCTCCTCACCCTTTCGGAGGACGCCGCACCCTACTACCTGACCAAGCTGGACACCGCGGACCTGGCCTATCACCCCAGCGACCTCCATTGGAACCAGACCCAGACCGTCGCCGTCCGCAAAGTATATCACATGGGGCAGGAGGGGGATTTCCGCTCCTGGAATCTGGGCCGGGCCCAGGCCGCAGCCCTGCTCACCCCAGAGCTGAGCGTCAACGCAGAAAAGACCTACGAGGAGCTGAACCTCCGCTATATGGACGGCCCGCTGGCCCGCTGGGTATGCTACTCGGATGGTAGCTTTACCCCATGCTCATAGGATGGTTACAAAAAGAATACATTTTTCGGGGGAAACTGTGCTATAATAGGAAAGCGGCTGGCAAAATCTGCCCCAGCGCCGCAGCCGCGCCCGGCCATGGGGCGGCCTTGGCCCGGGCTCGCCCGGAGTACAGTTTGAAATAGGAGCGACGAATTTTATGAAGCAACAAATCCAGCCTGCGGGGGCGGCCCCCAGCAGGGATACGCTGGGCCTTTGGCTGCTGAGAGTGGTGCAGGGCGCCCTCATCGGCGTGGGCTCTATCCTGCCCGGCATCAGCGGCGGCGTGCTCTGCGTGCTGTTTGGCATCTACGAGCCCATGATGAACCTGCTGGCCCACCCGATTAAAACCTTTAAAATACACTTTAAGCTGTTCATCCCCATCATCATCGGCTTTGTGGTCGGTTTTATCGGCCTGGCCAAGGTGGTGGAATGGATGTTCTCCGAGGAGAGTAATATCTCCGTTTGCCTGTTTATCGGCCTCATCATCGGCATGCTGCCCTCCCTCTTCCGGGATGCGGGCAGCCAGGGCCGGAGCAAAGGCTCCTGGATTGCCTTTGCCATCAGCCTGGTGGTGCTCTTCGCCTTCCTGGTCTCTCTTGAGAATATGGGAAGCTGGAGCATTGAGCCCAACATCTTCTGGTATTTCTTCTGCGGCATCGTCTGGGGCATCAGCCTGGTGGTGCCGGGGATGAGCTCCTCCTCTATTTTGATTTTCATGGGCCTCTATCAGCCCATGACCGCCGGCATTGGCTCCCTGGACTTTGCGGTCATCTTGCCCCTGGTTCTGGGCATCCTGACCACGGCAATCCTGTTGGCCCGGCTCATCAACCGCCTCTTCGAGCGGCACTACTCCATCATGTCCCACATCGTCTTGGGCGTGGTCATCGCCTCTACGGCGGTCATCATCCCCTTTGAATTTGCCGACACGGCAGAGCTGCTCTTCTGCCTGCTGAGCGCGGTCATCGGGTTTTTCCTGGCATGGGGGCTGGACGCCATCGGCAAGCGGTATCAAAAAAAGGCCGCCGCCCAGCAGCAGTAGGGCGCGCCCAAACATAAAAACGCCAGGCCGGCGGGGCTTACCCTGCCGGCCTTTTTTGTGGATTCCCCATCCCGGCGCAGCGTCGAAAAAAATCCCCAGGATTTTGAGCTACGATCCGTTTTTATACGTATGAAATGATAACAAAACAAAAGGAGGCACGCAGATATGGTAAAATTTATAGACCCTCATGGCACCCTGTTGACAGACGAGGAGTTAGCGCAGGTAGACGGCGGCACTAAGCTCGTCGTGACGGAGCACTGGTATGGCGACGAGTTTCTGGTCTGCGGCAAATGCGGCAAGCACGATTTTGACGTCATCGGCTGTCCGCAGGAAAATATACTCCGGGTTCGCTGCAAAAAATGCGGCTGGGTCGGCACGGCCGATTTGGTAAACAAGCAAACCATTGGGTAGGGCCCCCGGGTTCGCCCAGGGGAGAGCGAGCATACTATTCGGGCCTGCGCACAGTGCGCAGGCCCTTTGCTTACACCTGATAGCCCTTCTTTTCCGAAAGACCGTGCTGGCGGTCGAAATTCTCCTTGTTTTTCTCCAGATACATGGCAAAAAGCTCCTCTGCGTCCATGCCTGCCTTGATGCACATGCTGACGAAAAAGTGGAGGATATCCACCAGCTCCTCCTTGACCCGGCGGACGTCGCACTCCTTCGGGTTCTTCCACCACTTGAAGTTGACCTCGTCAATCAGCTCCGCCAGCTCGCTCATCATGGCCAGAGTCTCCTTTTGAATCCACTCCTCCATGGGAAAATCCAAATGGCGCTTCTCGGCCAGCTCCCGGTCGAACATGCCCTGATAGTGAAAAATCTGCTCCAGCTTATCCATTGCTCCTCCTCAGCGGACAAAATAAGCCCGCAGCTTGTCCTCATCCTTGACGTTGCCCACGTAGACGCCCGTCATGTTTTTCTCATCAAAGGCCAGGTTGATGGCCTCTTCTACATCCTCCAGCGTCACGTCGGCCAGCTCCCGGAGAACCTCCTCCTCCGTTTTGACGCCGCCGCCCAGCAGCACGTTTTTGCCAATGGCGCTCATCTTGGCGGAGGTGCTCTCCTGCCCCAGGATAAAGTTGCCCCGCAGCTGCTCCTTGGTGTTGGAGAGCTCCTCGCTGGTAATCATCTCCCGCCGCATGCGGCGCATCTCCTCCAGGATGTTCTCCGTCACATTGACCGCATTTTCGCTGGACATGCCGGCGTAAATGCAGAGCATGCCGTCCGTCGTATATACGGAGGGATAGCTGTAAATCGAATAGGCCATGCCCAGCTCCTCCCGAATCCGCTGAAACAGGCGGGAGCTCATGCTGCCGCCAAAAATATTAGCCAGGACGGACATGGCGTATTTCCGCCTGTCCCCAAAGGAGTAGGCCGGCATTCCCATGGTCATGTGAACCTGCTCGGCATCCTTCTCAACGGCGGCAAAGCCCGGCTTGGGCGTCCAGAGGGAATCGCCCCGGGCCACCCGCTTGCCGGGCTGGATGCCCGCCAGCTTGCTCTCTAAATCTGCCAGCAGCTGCTCCTGGTCGAAATTCCCCACTGCCACGACCACCACATTGTCTCCCCGGTAATACTGGCCCATATAGTCCAGAATATCCTCCTTGGTAAAGGCGCGGACGTTCTCCCCCGGCCCCAGAATGGTCTTGGCCAGCGGATTCCCCTCAAAATACTGGATTGCCAGCGTCTCGTGGGCCACGTCCTCGGGGTTGTCGTTGCTCATGGCGATTTCCTCCAAAACCACGCCCCGCTCCTTGTCCATCTCCTCCTGTGCAAAGACGGAGCTGCAAAACATGTCCGTCAGAATGTCCGTGGCGATGGGCAGCTTTTCGTCCATAACCTTGGCGTAGTAGCAGGTGCACTCCTTAGAGGTAAAGGCGTTCATCTGCCCGCCGATGTTGTCCATCTCCTCTGCAATCTGCCGGTAGGTGCGCCGCTCCGTGCCCTTAAACAACATGTGCTCAATAAAGTGCGAAATGCCGTTCTGCCGCTCCGTCTCTATGAGGGAGCCCGCCTTCACCCAGATGCCCAGGGTGACGGAGCGCAGGCCCTCGATTTCCTCTCCGTAAAATGTTATGCCGTTGGAAAGCTTTTTCTGTATCACCATTGTGTTTCTCCTTTCGCCCCGCGCCTATTTCTGCCGCCGCGGGGCTCTGCCTCTCCTTATTATCCGGCGAAACCCGCTTTCTTAACCAAAATACGGGGAAATAATCGGAACGGCGGCTAAAAAGCCGCCGCGCCGCACTGTTTCGCTCTAATTTTGAGGCGGAGGCTTACTCCTCGTCCTCCTTTGCCTGGAACGCCTCCAAATCTGCCATGGTGACACCCCTGTGAATCAGGTTAATCCTGTTCTGCTTGTCTATTTCGATGACCTTCACCAGCATTTCGTCGCCAACGCTGCAATAGTCCTCGATTTTCTCCACGCGCTTCTTATCCAGCTTGGAGATATGGCAAAGGCCCTCCTTGCCGCCAGCCAGCTCCACAAAGGCGCCAAACTGCATCAGCCTGGTCACATGGCCCAGGTAGACGTCGCCCACCTGCACCTCCCGGCAAATGCCGCGGATAATGGACTTGGCCTTCTTCGCCGCCTCGGAATCGGGGGTGGAGATAAAGACGCGGCCGTCATCCTCAATGTCAATCTTCACGCCAGTGTCTGCGATAATCTTGTTAATCATCTTGCCGCCTGGCCCAATGACCTCGCGAATCTTATCCGGGTCAATGGTAAACTGGATAATCTTCGGCGCATAGGGGGAGATTTCCGGCCGCGGCGCAGAGATGACCTCATTCATCTTGCCCAGAATGTGGAGTCTGCCGCGCAGCGCCTGAGCCAGGGCGCGCTCCAGAATTTCCTTGTCAATGCCCTTGATTTTAATATCCATCTGAATGGCGGTAATGCCCTCGGCCGTGCCTGCCACCTTAAAGTCCATATCGCCCAGGAAGTCCTCCAGGCCCTGGATGTCCGTCAGCACGACGACCTTCTCCTCGTCCTTAATCAGGCCCATGGCCGTGCCTGCCACCGGCTTTTTCATGGGAACGCCTGCATCCATGAGGGACATGGAGCTCGCGCAGATGCTGGCCTGAGAGGTAGATCCGTTGGAGCTCAGAACCTCAGAAACCGCCCGGATTGCATAGGGGAATTCCTCCTCAGAGGGCAGCATGGGCAGAATAGCCCGCTCTGCCAAAGCGCCGTGGCCGATTTCGCGCCGGTTTGCGCTTCTGATGGGCCGCGCCTCGCCTGTGGAGAAGGGGGGCATATTGTATTGATGCATATACCGCTTAAACACCTCTTCCGAGATGCCGTCCAGCGTCTGGCCATCGCCAATTGGCCCCAGGGTGACCAGGGTCATGGCCTGGGTCTCGCCTCTGGTGAACACGGCGCTGCCGTGGGTTCTGGGGAAGATGCCCGTCTCGCACCAGATGGGCCGCACGTCCTCGTAGCCTCTGCCGTCGGGGCGGATGCCGTCGTGGACGATTTTATGGCGGACAATCTCCTTCTTAATGGCGTAGAGGCTGTTTTCAATATCCTTTTCGCTGTCGGGGAACTCCTCCGCCAGCGCCTCTACTGCCTCTGCCTGAAGCTGATCCTCCCGGGCGCTTCTCTCGTGGCGGTCAAAGGGCTCCATGGCCCAAACGGTTCTGTCGTAAAACCGCTCCCGCACGGCAGCGTCCAGCGCCTCCGGCACATGATACAGCTCAATTTCCTTCGGCGGCTTGCCGATTTTCTCCTTAATATCCGAAATGAAGGCGCAAATCTTTTTAATCTCCTCGTGGGCCAGCAGAATAGCGTCCAGCATTTCCGCCTCGGTCACTTCGTCCGCCCCGGCCTCTACCATCATGACGGCGTCCTTGGTGCCTGCCACGGTCAGGTTCAGCCTGCTGGCCTCCCGCTCCGCAGAGTTGGGGTTGATGATGTACTTTCCGTCCACCATGCCCACGGCAACGGCGCCCGTCGGCCCCTGGAAGGGGATGCCCGAAATAGAGAGGGCCACCGAAGAACCAATCATGGCCAGAATATCCGGCAGAATGTCCGGCTCTACGGACATGACCGTCGCGATAACCTGCACGTCGTTATAGTACCCCTTGGGGAACAGCGGGCGCAGGGGGCGGTCAATGAGGCGGCAAGTCAGGATGGCCTTTTCCGAGGGACGGCCCTCCCGCTTAATAAACCCGCCGGGGATTTTGCCCACAGCATACATTTTCTCTTCAAATTCAATGCTCAGGGGGAAGAAGTCGATTCCCTCCCTAGGCTTGTCCGCGCAGGTGGCGGATACCATTACGGCAGTATCCCCGCAGCGCACCAGGCAGCTTCCGTCTGCCTGGCCGCAGTATTTGCCGGATTCGACAATCAGCTCTCTGCCGCCAACCTCCATTTTAAACACATGATTTTCCATTGAAACTCCTTCTGCAGGCTCCCGCCTGCCCTTTTCTATATAACCTTTCATTTGGAACTCGTTCAGCGCCTGTCCGGCGGGGGTATTCCATGCCATTTGAAAAGATAGAGCGGTACGCAACCGCTCTATCCCCATGCTGCCTGCTTCCAAACAGAAGCGGCAGGCTTCCCTTTACTTTCTCAGGCCAAGTCTGGCAATCAGCGTCCTGTATCTTTCGATGTCCTTGCTCTTCAGATAGTTGAGCAGGCCTTTTCTCTGGCCGACCATCTTCAGAAGGCCTCTTCTGGAGTGATGGTCCTTGTGGTGCGTTTTGAAGTGCTCGTTCAGGTGGTTGATTCTCGCCGTCAGCAGCGCAACCTGCACCTCCGGGGAGCCCGTGTCGCCTTCATGGATTGCGTATTCCGCAATAATCTGTTCCTTGTTAATCATGGTAATACCTCCAACAAAATTTTCCGCCAACGGCGGGCACACAATCTGTGCGGCTTCTCCGTCAACTGAGTGATGCGTCAGGCATTCGCAGGACTCGGTGGACGGTCGCATTCAAACGTTATTTTAGCATACCAAATTTGCTTTGTAAAGCCATTTCCCGATTATTTTCTTCCGCCCAGCAGCTGGATGGCCGCCCGCTTGTCTCTGGAAAGCTGATTTTGCAGCTCCGTCACCCCTGCGAACTTGACCTCGCCCCTGAGGCGGCGCTTCAACTGGATTTCGATGGGCTTGCCGTAGATGTCCCGGTGGAAGCCGATTATGTGGGTCTCCAGGTTGACGGCGTCCCCATCGTCCACCGTGGGGCGGCTGCCGATGTTGGTGATGCCAATATACCGCTCCCCCTCAAACAGGACATAGGAGGCATAGACCCCGTGCATGGGGCAAAGCTTGTGCTTTGGCGGGTAAAAGTTTACCGTGGGGAAGCCGATGGAGCGGCCCAGCCGCTTGCCCCCCTGCACCACTCCGTGCATCACGTAGGGCGCCCCCAGCATGGCCTCTGCCTTTTCCGCATCCCCTGCCGCCAGGGCCGCCCGGATGCGGGTGCTGCTGACGGGCTCGCCCTTATAGGTCACCGGGTCTGCAATGGAGACCTCCGCCCCCCGCTCCCGGGCCAGGCGCTCCAGCACCATAGAAGTGCCCCTGGCCGCCGCGCCAAAGGTATAGTTAAAGCCGGCGTAAATTTTCCTTGCCCCCAGCCCGTCCGTCAGCCGGTCCACAAACCGC
>DBGCIZ010000263.1:0-8522 GCA_048355355.1 Christensenellaceae bacterium
CGGCGCTGGTAGAGGACATGTTTGCCAACATGGACGGCACAGACATCGTAATCAAGGACAAAGCGGGCAACGAGATTGCGGGCAACGAACTGATCGACACCATCGTTGGGACCGGCTTCACCGTAACCCTGATTGACCCGGCCGCTGCAGAGAACGAGCAGGAGCTGGATTCCGCAACAATCGTCGTAACGGGCGATGTGAACGAGGACGGCCTGGTCGACGTCGCTGACCTGATGAGAATGGCTAACCACGTCAACGAAACGGCAGAGCTGACTGGCATTGAGGCCGTTGCAGCTATGGCGAACAGCGACGATGTGATTGACATTGCTGACCTGATGGCAATTGCAGCTATCATTACGGCAGCTTAAGTCCGTTAGGACAGGAATAAGGGAGGTTTCAAGTAACAATGAACAAGAAGATGAGGATTCTTTTATCCGCAATCGTAGCAGTAGCGCTCGTGCTGGCAATGAGCGTGACGGCGTTCGCCGCAGCGCCCAGCTGGAGCGTAACGCAGGAAGGCAATGAGGTTCGCGTGACCGTCAAAGTGACGGACGGCGGCCTGCAGGCAGACGTCAACCCCAGCGCCAACCTGACCTGCAAGGGCGTTGAGGGTGGCTTTGGCGCCACAGCGAACAAGCTGCTTATTGTAAGTTCCATGACTGGCGACAGCGTCACCTACATCTATGAGGTTTCTGGCGAAGCTGGCGACGCATTCAGCGTAGCATTCACCAACGTGAGAAGCAGCGACGATACTGGCGCGACCTCTACCCCTGAGGCTGACTTCACCGCTAAGGGCGAAATCGCTGGCGCAGTGGAGCCCGAGCCCACCCCCTCTGAGCAGCCTTCCGAGCAGCCCAGCGAGGAGCCCTCTGAGCAGCCTTCTGAGCAGCCCAGCGAGGAGCCCTCTGAGCAGCCCAGCGAGGAGCCCACTCCCTCTGACGAGCAGCCTGCTCCCAGCGCACAGCCCAGCGACTCCACCAGCCAGGACGAGCTGGACGACGTGCCCAAGACAGGCGACGCGACCACAGACGCATGGGTTTGGATTGCGGTAGCCATCGTTGCAGGAGCGACGATTGCAGTCATCGCAGGCAAAAAGGTTGCGGCCCGCAAATAAGAGCGGAACGCAGCGAAACAAATAGGACACACACATAGGCGGGAGCTTTCCCGCCTCATGTGCGTTATGGAGGAACAATGAAGCAGAACCCAAAGCATAGCGCAGGGCGGAGGAGACGGCGGAGGCCGATGAAACGGAGCACCTGGATGATTGTGCTGGTCATCGCGCTGGCGGCCATTGGCGTGGCCATATTTGCGGCATTACAGCTTTCCCAACCGGCGCCGCAACCATCTCTCGAGCCGATGGAGACGGTAGAGGTGACGCAGAAGCCAGCGCCCACGGCCACGGCAACGGACAGCGAGCCGGAGATGCTGCCAAACATGAAGACCCTTTACGAGCAGAACGACGATTTGGCCGGATGGATTCAGATTGAGGGGACAGAGGTGGATTACCCGGTGATGTACACCCCGGAGGACGGAGAGTTTTACCTCTACCGCACCTTTGAAAAGGAGGACGACCCGACCAAGGAGGGCTGCATCTTCATCGACAAAAACTGCACCATTGACCCGAGAAGCACCAATCTGCTGCTCCACGGCCACAACATGAAGAACGGCACCATGTTCCACACCCTGATTGAATACAAGGACGAGGATTTTTACCGGGAGCACCCGACCATCCGCTATAACACCCTATACGAAGAGGAGGAATACGAGATTGCGGCGGTGTTCCTCTCCAAGGTATACAAAAAGAGCGAGACGGACGTGTTCAAATTCTACCAGTTTTACAACGCGGAGAGCCAGGAGGAGTTTGACGAATTTATCGCCAACTGCAAGGCGGAGGAGCTTTACGAGACAGGGGTAACGCCGGAGTATGGCGACCAGCTGATTACCCTAACCACCTGTGAATACTCCCAGCAAAACGGTAGGCTTGTGGTGGTGGCGCGAAAAATAGAGGAGTAAGGGGAAACGGCCCGCAGCTTGGCGGGCTGTTTTTTATTGCGGGAAAAGTATCTATTGTATGCGACGTTTATTTGGTGTATCATAGAGTTAAGAAACTTTGCGGAAAAGGAGAGCTTGCTTATGATTCGGGTAGTTGCAAAAATCCACATCAAGCCCGGCGCGGAGGACGACGTGCGCAAGGCGTGCCAGGAGATGATTGACAAGAGCCGCCAGGAGGCGGGCAACGACTTTTACGACTTGCTTAGGAGCGCAGAGGAGGAGAACACTCTGGCGTTTTTGGAGCAGTGGGACAGCCAGGCAGTCCTGGACGAGCACATGAAAACCGCCCACTTTAAGAGCGGAAACGAGGCGCTGGAGCCCTATCTGACTGCGCCGATGGATATTCAAGTGTTTACAGAATAGGGACAAGAGAGGCGGGCGGAATGCCCGCTTTTTTTCGTGCCTGGGGAGGGCGAAACGGGCATTTCGCGGACCCGGGAAGGAGGAAAAGCAGCCCGCTAGAATTGAAAAATCAAAAATTCGGACTGCGGACCTGGGAAGGCACGCAGCCCGAAGGGGAGCCGAGGGCCTAGGCGCCTTTGCGGGCGACCACGTCCTCCAGCGTATAGTTGGACATGATTTCCTGAAGCTCCTCAAGGGAGAAGTCCGGATTATAGACCTTGGCCATGCTGCGGATATCCTCAGCAGAGTAGACCCAGTTATCGGGATTATCGATATACTTTTCGTAGTTTTCGCAATCCTCGGCGCTGGTGACGAAGATGTAGTTATTATAGAGCTGCTGGGGCTCCTCGGCCAGCGGGGTACCGGTGACGGCGTTGTATACCATCATGAAGGTAAAGAGGGCGTCTACCGAATGACCGCCGGTAATGCCGACCAGATGGCCGTCGGCAAAGCCTTCTTCCATGCCTTCAAAGGTATCGAAAGTAGCGAGCGGCACCTTTGCTTCCGGATCGATAGACCGGAGCGTATTTAAAATGGTTTCGCCCATGCCCATAGAGGAGCCGACCCATACAATGCCATCCATCTCAGGGAAAGAAGAGATAAAGTTTTGAATGGTGGAGGCAATGGAATTGAGGTCAAAGGTATCGGGAAGGGTGTATTCCGCCAGTTTGGTGGCGCCGCTGGAGGCAAGGCCCTCGTCGAAACCGGCGTTTCTGGTGGCCAGAGTATTGCCGGGGTTGATATAGCCGATGCCCAGATTGGTGCGGCCCTGCTCTACCATCAATTCTATCATTTGGGCGGCGGAGGCCGTCTCGTCCTCAATGCAGCTGGAGACGAAATACTCGTTGGCCCAGACTTCGTCGTGAATCTCCTGGGAATCTGCCACGGTGCGGAAGCAGATGCCATAGTAAACCTGGTTTTCCTGACATAAGGCCGCTACCTTCTGGGTGACGGATTCGCTGACAGGCAGCATAATAATGCCGTCTACGCCGGAGGCAATCATGTTTTCCGCGGCGGTGATTTGGGCAGTGGGGTCCGTATCGCCAATTTTCCAGACAATCTCCACGCCGAGAGCTTCGGCGGCGTGGTTCAGCATACCGTAGACGGCGGAGCCGAGCGCGTCATCCCGACTATAGAACAGGACGCCGATTTTCTTGCCCTGAGCAGCCTCGGGAACCGCAGGCGCAGCGCCGCTGGATGCGGAGACATCGGCAGAGGATTCCGAAGAACTGGCCGGGCTTTCCGTTGCGGCAGGGGACTCCTCCTGGGTTGCGGGGGCGCCGCAGCCCGTCAGCAGAGCGACGAAAAGAAATAATACTAACAAGAGCGATGCAATTTTTCTCATAAATTTTCCTCCTTAGATTTTGAGCGAATTGACTTGCTTTCCTCTGAATGACTTCATGGTAGCATTGGAGGAAATGGGGAACAAGTATCAAACCGGCTAGGTTGTTTCATTATGAGATAAAGTGGAGGAGGGAAGGGCCGACGGGCTTTTGAGTGGATGGAGGAGCGATGATGGAGGGGGAAGCTTTTTGACGGGAGGAGGGATAGGCACCTTGGAGGATACTGCGATGAAGCTTCGAGAGGACAGTTTGCGCCGAAGGCGCGGAACCGCGAAAAAGTGGTAGGCAGGAGGAGGAAATCAAGCTCGGAGTTTATTGCGATGCAGGTGGAGTGCCGAAAAGTTGGTGAGGGAAAGGGTAGCTGGAGAAAAAAGAGAAGGGGATTTTTTTCGCAAGGGGCTAAGGGGGACGGTTCCGCATCGTCCCCCTTCTTAAGCCTGGGTGCGGACATGCGCGGCGCGCCAAGGAAGGCGCTGGCGCATCTCACGCACCAGGCTGGCTTCCGCCTCGCTGAATCCGCCACCGGCGGTGCTCGGCTCCGCCCCCACAGCTGACCCCCACAACCCCCTTATGGGAGAACCGGGCCCCGGAAAAAGTGGTAGCGAGGGGAAGGCGAAATGGCCGGGTAAGCCGAGAACGAGCGAGCTTTTTCTGGGAAGGAGGAGCGGTGCGGAGAGGGGCCAAGTCCCGACGGAAGGAGGGACAGGCGCCTTGGAGAATACCGCGACGAAGCCCCTGGAACCCCGGTGGAGGAAGTATAGATGGCAAAACAGAGAGGACAAGAGAAAAGAGCAGGCGAGGCCGCCCAATCCGACGCCAACGAAGGGCATCGGATTCTGGGCGGCGATTTGTGGCGTAGGGTTGTGGATGGATGAGAAGAGGTTGCTTTTTCTGTTTTTTGCGCCGAAGGCGCGTTCGCCGCTAAAAAGTGGTAGGCAAGCCATAGAAGGAAAACCGCAGCGGGTCAAAATCTATGATTTTGTAAGCCGCGGGTCGTTTTCCAAAGAGAGCGCAGCCGAGCTTTTTTGCGAAAGAAGGAGCAATGACGGAGGGGTGAAACTTTCCGACGATAGGAGGAAACCAGACCCCATAGTCCATTGCGACGTAGGGCCATGGAGTTTGGCTCGACGCCGTGTTATTCCCACAAAATATGGAGGGACTGGAGGGCCTTTTGAATGCGGGAAAAATCCTCCTCCGTCGGGGCGGCAATATGATGAACGTGAAGGCCGCCCGTCAGGGAACTGAGGGGATGGGTGCTGGCCTGGGCCATTTTTTCGATGAACAAATCAGCATCGTAGCGGGAGCGGATGTTGAGAGCGGCGGAAATCTGGCCATAGACGGGATGCTCAACCACCACATCCAGCACACGGCCGCCCAAATCCACAACGGCATAGAATTCCTGGCGAATCTGCTCCTTGCTATGGAGACAGACCAGGGGCCGAACGTATTCGCCCCGGCCGGGAGCATCCAGGAGATAGCCACGAGGCGTGGAGAGAATCTCGTTGCCCTCAGCCCGCAGCAGGGCAATGTCTGACACGATAATCTGCCGGCTGACACCGAAACGGCGGGCAATCTGCGTGGCGTTTTGATACTCCCTGCTTTCAGAAAGAAGGGCCAGAATTTTCTGGCGGCGCTCTGCGCTGGTCATGACGGGCCTCCCTGTGGGAAAAATTTGACGGAAGGGGCAAGCCCTCCGTCCCCCCATATGATACCAGAAAACGCGGAAGCCTGCAATTTTTCTCTTGCGGTTTGGGAAAAAGTGCTGTATAGTGTATATATAACTGTCAAGACAATAACAGGAGGTTAACAATGGACAAAAATAAGACCGCCATTCTCGTGGTGGACATGCTGAACGATTTCGTCACCGGGGCGCTGGCCTGCGACCGGGGCAAGGCAATTGTGCCGAAAACGGCCCAGCTGCTGAAGGCGGCGCGGAAAAATGGCGTGCCCGTCATTTTCTGCAACGACGCGCATCTGAAGGGAATCGACCATGAGCTGAAGCTCTGGGGCGACCACGCCATCGTCGGCACACCGGGGGCAGAGGTAATTCCCGAGCTGGAGCTGAGCGAGGGGGACTATGTGGTGCCCAAGCGGCGCTACAGCGGCTTTTTCCGCACGGATTTGGAGCTGCTGCTGAAAGAGCTGGGCATTGAGACGGTGATTATGACGGGCCTGCATACCCATATGTGCGTCCGCCACACCAGCGCAGACGCCTATTGCCTGGGCTATGAGGTAGTGGTGGCCAGCGACGCCACAGACTCCTTCACCGAGGCAGACTACACCAGCGGCATGGAATATCTGAAATCCGTCTATGGGGCAAAGGTATACACCGTGGACCAGCTGACAGCGGAATTTGAAAAATGAAGCCGCGCCGAAGAGGGCGGCAATCCTCTCAGGGAGACCTGAGGGGATTTTTTTATGGCTCCAGCTCCCGCAGGAGAAGGCGGGGCACGCCGAGAATGCGGCAGAGCTCCAGGTCTGGCCCCTGAATCAGCTTGGGCGGGTATTCGGGATTGATGGCAATGAGTTTCATCCAATCCTCCCCGGCCACATACTCCACCTTTTTCAGGGTGGCAAGGTCGCCATCGTAGAGAACCACGCCGATTTCGCCGCTGCGGGTCAGAGTCGTCTGCCGGAGGACCAGCACCTTGTCCCCCTCGATATAGAGAGGATACATGGAGTTGCCGTTGACAGTCAGGACGAAGAAGTCCTCATAAGGATGGCCGCGGAGATAGGAACGGGGGATATCGATGGTCTCGCCGGACCAGTCCTCCATGGCGACATGGTCATAGCCGGCGGCCAGCTCGCCGATGACGGGATAGGTCACATAGTCGCCAGTGATGCGGGGGGCGGAGAAGCCGGCCTCTCCCTCGGAAAGGCCCATCAGGACGGCGGGAGAGGTATCCAGAGCGGCGGCAAACAGGGCCACCTTGCTCTGGGGGATATCCACCTGGCCCAGCTCGATTTTATTGATGGAGGAGCGGGAGGAGTAGCCCGTCCGCCGGGCAAGCTCGTCCTGGGTCATATCCAGCTCCAGGCGACGGCTGCGAATATTATCATATAAGCTCATGGGGGAAACCTCCTTTTTTTGCGCCCCAACCAGGGGGCTTTAGGAACAGTATAGCAGGATGTGGCTTTAAATTCAACAATTTTCTGAAAAAATGAAAAAACGGTTGACGGAAATTCAACTACATGGTAATCTTTAGGAGTAGAATAAAATTCAACAAAAAGAGGAGACTCCTATGAGAAAGCAGGGAAAAGCCTTCAATATGGGAAAAAATAATAAAACAAAGCGCAATTTCCAAGAAGATTTTCTATTTTGTCGAACAATATTCTACAAGAGGCGGGGGCTATTGGTCTCCCTGCCTGCTGCGGCGAAGGGCTGCCATGCCGTCGGCAAGCTCCCCATCTGAGAGGGCGTTTTGCCCCTGGCTGCCGCCGTGGGCAGCGTAGGCGCCGGGATGCTCCCCCTCCTGCTGCGCCAGGGCCTCCAGCCCAAGGCGAATCAGCTCGGCAGTGGCCTCGGAGCGGGTGGGGTACCGATGAGAAAAACGGAAGTCCTCAATGGCGCGGAACATTTCGTCACTGACGGAAATCATGTATCTGGGCCGTTTGGTTGCCAAGTATATCACCTCCACAGTGTATAGTATACCACAGTGATACACCGAAGTAAACCAAACGGTTGACAAGTGTATCAGTAATACACTATACTGGCAGCAAGTGGTGAAGTGATACACTTTTTAGGAGGAAGAATGGAACAGGACAGGCACAAAATCGCCTTCCGGCTGGACGGGGCCACAGAGGCCACCCTGGACAGGCTGAAGAACCGGAGGCCGGCGGGAACGCCATGGGAGGCCCTTTGCCGGGAGGCATTGGAAAAGGGGCTGGAGCTGACAGCAACGCCGGCCCGGGCAAGGACAAGAAAAAACACAGGAGGAGAGAAAATGAAGGAACAGGGAAGGCTGGGAATGACCGTAAAAGAGCTGGCAGGGGCGCTGGGCATAGGATATGGCGCGGCGCTGCGCCTGACCAGGCAGAGCGGCTTCCCCACAGTGCGCATTGGAAAGCGGGCCATCGTGCCCATCGAGCAGCTGAAGAGCTGGCTGGAACGGGAGGCGGAAAGATGACGGACAGGAGACAGGTAGACATGCTGCTGAAGGCAGCGGAGCGGTATTTGGGGGACGCGGCGTTTTTGGCGGACAAGTCCATGAGCGAGGCGGACAGGGCCATTCGCGGCCTGATTTACACCGTGGAGCAACTCAGGCTGGCATGGGAGGGACAGGATGAATAGAGTCTTGATTGGAGCGCGGGATTACGGCGCCGTCACCCTGGGCGGGGCAGAGCGGCTTTATCGCCAAGGCGTTGCCCTGGTGGCAGAGGGAGACGGGCGGATTTTAAAGCTTTACGCCAGGCGGCGGAGGCGGAGAAGGGAGGCGGGCCTATGGCGAGCAAGGTCGTAATCTCCTACGAGAGGCTGGAGGAGCTGGAGCGGATTTTGAAGGCCCTGCGACCCCATGTGGACAGAAATATGCCGGTGAAGTCCAAGCGGGGCGAGAGATACGGAAAGATATACCTTTGGATGAAGGAAGGGGAATAGGAGAGAGGCCGCCCGGGAGGCGGCCTTTTGCCCACAGAGGGGAGAAGAAAAAGATGGCGATGACCTGCGTGAGCGGGGGAAAAGAGTGCGACGGGTGCATGATGTGCGAGCCTGAGGAGCTGGAGGAA